>JBFKAF010000195.1:0-6295 GCA_041621735.1 Pseudomonas sp. | reverse complement strand
TGCTGGCGATCCAGGTCGCGAAAAGCATCGCCAGCAAGCTGGCTCCTACGGGTTTAGGCGCACTCGGTGGCAGCTGCTTTGAGGGCCAGCCAGACGCGGCCGTTCTCGACTTTAGCCTCATGTTTGTGCGCACAGCCGACATCCGGGGCCACGGCTTCACCGCTGGCCAGCTCGATCTGCCAGTTGTGCAGCGGACAGGCCACGCGCTTGCCGTAGATCAAGCCCTGGGACAGCGGCCCCCCCTTGTGCGGGCAGCGGTCGTCGAGGGCGAAGACCTCGTCGTCACTGGTGCGGAAGATCGCGATATCGCCCTTGGGGCCCTTGATGATGCGCGAACCCAGCACGTTGATTTCTTCCAGGGCGCAGATATCCAGCCAGCTCATACGGAGGCCTCCTCGACTTGAACAACGGCGATGCGATCGAACTCTTTCTTCAACTGCGGCTGCTCGATGCGCTCTTTCCAGGGGTCCTGCTCGAAGGACAGGGCGTATTGCAGGCGCGCATTGAGCGCTTTGCGGTTCTCTTCGTCTTCCAGCACGGCCTGCTTGATGTGATCCATACCCACGCGCTGCATGTAGTGCACGGTGCGCTCGAGGTAGAAGGCCTCCTCGCGGTACAGCTGGAGGAAGGCGCCGTTGTATTCGCGTACTTCATCGGCGGTTTTCAGCTTGACGAAGAACTCGGCGACCTCGGTCTTGATCCCGCCGTTGCCGCCGATGTACATCTCCCAGCCGGAGTCCACGCCGATGATGCCGACGTCCTTGATACCGGCCTCGGCACAGTTGCGCGGGCAACCGGAGACCGCCAGCTTGACCTTGTGCGGCGACCACATGTTGAACAGGTCGTGTTCCAACTCGATACCCAGCTGGGTCGAATTTTGCGTGCCGAAGCGGCAGAACTCGCTGCCGACACAGGTCTTCACGGTGCGGATGGACTTGCCGTAGGCGTGGCCGGAGGGCATGTCCAGATCCTTCCACACGGCCGGCAGGTCGTCCTTCTTGATGCCCAGGAGGTCGATGCGCTGGCCGCCGGTGACCTTGACCATGGGTACGTTGTACTTGTCGGCGACGTCGGCGATGCGACGCAGTTCCGACGGGTTGGTCACGCCGCCCCACATGCGCGGCACCACCGAGTAGGTGCCGTCCTTCTGGATGTTGGCGTGGGCGCGCTCGTTGATCAGGCGCGACTGCGGGTCGTCCTTGGCCTCGCCCGGCCAGGTGGAGATCAGGTAGTAGTTCAAGGCGGGGCGGCAGGTGGCGCAGCCGTTCGGCGTGCTCCAGTTCATGAAGGCCATGGCCGCGCTCATGCTAATCAGGTGCTGCTCGCGGATCGCCTTGCGGATCTGCCCGTGGTTGAGGTCGCTGCAGCCACAGATGGCCTTCTCGCTCTTCGGCTTGACGTCGGCGGCGCCGCCGACAGTGCTGATCAGAATCTGTTCGACCAGCCCGGCGCACGAGCCGCAGGAGCTGGCGGCCTTGGTGTGCTTCTTCACTTCGTCGACGCTGAACAGGCCGTTTTCCTGGATCGCCTTGACGATGGTGCCCTTGCACACGCCGTTGCAGCCACAGACCTCGGCACTGTCGGCCATGTTGGCGGTCTTGTCCTGACCCTGATGGCCGACGTCGCCGATGGCATTCTCACCGAACATCAGGTGGTCGCGGATCTGGCCGACGTTGTGGTTCTCGCGGATCTGCCGGAAGTACCAGCCGCCGTCGGCGGTGTCGCCATACAGGCAGGCGCCGACCAGGATGTCGTCCTTGATCACCAGTTTCTTGTACACGCCGCCGATCGGGTCGGACAGGGTGATGGTCTCGGTGCCTTCGGCGCCCATGAATTCGCCGGCGGAGAACAGGTCGATGCCGGTGACTTTCAGTTTGGTCGAAGTGACCGAACCCTGATAGCGGGCGAAGCCGAGCTGGGCCAGGTGGTTGGCGCAGACCTTGGCCTGCTCGAACAACGGGGCGACCAGACCGTAGGCGATGCCGCGATGGTTGGCGCATTCGCCGATGGCATACACCCGCGGGTCGAAGGTTTGCAGGGTGTCGTTGACCAGGATGCCGCGGTTGCAGGCGATCCCCGACTGTTCGGCCAGTTCGCTGTTGGGGCGGATGCCGGCGGCCATCACCACCAGATCGGCGGGGATGACGTCGCCGTCCTTGAACTTCACCGCGCAGACCCGGCCTTCACCGTTGTCCAGCAGTTCGGCGGTGTGCTTGGGCAGGAGGAACTTCAGGCCGCGGTCTTCCAGGGACTTCTGCAGCAGTTCACCGGCGGTGCGGTCGAGTTGGCGCTCCATCAGCCAGTCGCCGATATGCACCACGGTGACGTCCATGCCGCGCAGTTTGAGGCCGTTGGCCGCTTCCAGACCGAGCAGGCCGCCGCCGATCACCACCGCATGCGGGTGGGTCTTGGCGGTGTCCATCATCATCTGGGTGTCGGCGATGTCGCGGTAACCTATCACGCCCTGCAGGTCCTTGCCGGGAACCGGCAGGATGAAGGGGGTGGAGCCGGTGGCGATGAGCAGGCGGTCGTATTCGGCCGCGCTGCCGTCGTCGGCAATCACCCGACGCGCCTTGCGGTCGATCTGTACCGCTTTACGCCCGAGCAGCAGGTTGATGCCGTTATCGGCGTACCACTGGAGATCGTTGAGCACGATCTCCTCGAAGGTCTGCTCACCGGCCAGCACCGGCGAGAGCAGGATGCGGTTGTAGTTCGGGTGCGGCTCGGCGCCGAACACGGTGATCTCATACAGGTCGGGGGCGAGCTTGAGCAGCTCTTCAAGGGTTCGGACCCCGGCCATGCCGTTGCCGATCATCACCAACTTGAGTTTTTTCATGATTCCTCACCGTCACGCATAACCGGAAAACAAAAAAGGCGTCCCGCTAGTCACCTAGCGAGGACGCCTTTGTCCAAGTCCCGTTCTATTCGGGAAGTGCAGCCTTCATCGTTGAAGGTCGCGCTTTAATAATTTGTGCAGTGACTAATGCAGAGGCTGTGCCAACTCTCCAGGAGGCCTGTGATTGGCGGGCTTGAAGCCATCTCTGGTACTCGTCGGGACAGTTGTTGTGCTCATCTGCGCACCGGTTTAAGGCAACACGCTCTGTTCTGGTGCGATTTAATGCTCGGCGTATCCACGTTTAGCTACTTGATCAGCAGCACCAGCAGGAACAGATTCAGCAGCAGGGCCACCAGCGCCACCGTGCGCCAGACCAGCAGCGGCTCGCGCTCGAGCAGTGGCCTGGGCTGGCTGCTGAGGGACTTACGCTCCCCTTGTTCCAGCGCCAGCAGCCACTCTTCGGCGGTTTCATAGCGCTGCTGCGGGTCGGCGCTGAGTGCGCGAGCCAGGCTCTCGTCCAGCCAGCTCGGCAGGTCGGGGCGATAGCGACTGGCCGGGGTCGGACTGGTAAAGCGCGGATGCTGGAAGGCTTCGATCTCGCCGTAGGGGTAATGGCCGGTGAGCAGGTGGTAGAGGGTCACGCCCGCCGCATAGATATCCTGCTGCGGGCTGGGCGCCGCGCCGGCGAAGGCCTCCGGGGCAATATAGCTGGGGGTGCCGGGCAGGGTGTTGGCCTCATCGCGGGACAGTCCCGGGCAGTAGGCCAGGCCGAAATCCAGCACCCGCAGCTCGCCATCATCACCCCACAGCAGGTTCTCCGGCTTGATGTCGCGGTGCAGGATATTGCGCCGGTGCAGCATGCCCAGGGCTTTGAGCAGGCGCGGTGCGACGTCGAGCCACTCGGGCAGCACCATCGGGCCGGACAGACGGATCTGCTCGGCCAGGGTCTGTCCGGCATATTCGCGTTGCAGGTAATACAGGTGCTGGCGCTGCGGCAGTGGATGGACTTCGGCAAAGTGCCGCCCGGCGACGCGACGCAGAAACCACTCCTCCAGCAGTAGCGCGGGGCCGGCTTGCGGCTCATCGGTGCGGCTGGGCGGCAGGGTTTTCAGCAGCCAGCGGCGTGCCTGGCTGTCGCGCACGCGGTATACCAGCGATTGCCGCGACTCGGCCAGCAGGCGTTCGACCTGCCAGCCTTCGAACAGCTGCCCCTCGCGCAGCTTGGGCGGCAGAGGCCAGTGTTCGAGTTGCGCCAGGGTGTCGGCCAGTGCGCTTTGCGGCAGGCGTTCGACCTGCACCAGTAGCGCGCTGGCGTTGTCCTGGCTGCCGGCCAGGTGGGCCGCGCTGACCAAGGCGCTGGCGGCGGCGGTCGCATCTGGCTCGTCATGCAGGATGCGCTGGATGCCGTTGTCGCCGAGCACCGCCCAGACCCCATCGCTGACCAGCAAGAAACTCTCGCCTTCGCGCAATTCACCGTCCAGGTAATCCACCACCAGGTGCTGATCCAGGCCCATGGCGCGCTTGAGTACGTGCTGCATGCCCGGCTGTTCCCACACGTGGTCTTCGCTGATGCGCTCGAGTTGACCCGCGTGCCAGCGGTAGGCGCGGCAGTCGCCGACATGCGCCAGGGTGAAGCGTCGGCCACGCAGCACCAGGGCGCTGAGGGTGGTGAGCAAGGGCTGTCCGCCGCCATTGGCCTGCAGCCAGCGGTTATGGGCGACCAGCAGGCGATCCAGCGATTGTGCCACCGCCCAGGTTTCCGGGGTGGCGTAGTAATCCAGCGCCAGGGCCTGCAAGGTCGCCCGCGCCGCCAGACCGCCATCGGCGCACTGGCTGACGCCATCGGCCAGGGCGAACAGATAACCCTTGCTGACTGCCAGCGCAGGTGTTGGCGTGACCACGCGAATGGCGTCCTGATTCTCTTGCCGGGGGCCGGTTGCCGTGGCTTCGCCGAAGGTTAACTGCAGGGCCATCAGACGTTCTCGTGTGCGGGAGTGGCAGATACGCGCAAGGGCGATAAGTATCGCCCTGATGGTACGCGGCAGGTGGGTTGAGACAAAGGCGAAGCCCGCTCGGCTTCCCTCGGCGGGGCATGGTTAAGCACGCCCACGCCATCTTTACCTGACCAGTGCGGGGATGTTTCGCAGAGCCTCGCCTTTGTCTCAACCCACCTGCGTGCGTGGGCGTTAGACCCGAGCGGCAGTGACCGCAGCCGAGCCCCAGGTGGTGCGCCAGCGCTGCTTCACGCCGTACAAGCCGACCCAGGCCAGCACGCCGAGACTGGCGAACAGCCACAGGCCCAGTTGATAGTCGCCGGTGTGCTGCTTGATCGACCCGAGGCCCGCCGCCAGGAGGAAACCGCCGACGCCGCCGGCCATGCCGATCAGGCCGGTCATCACGCCGATTTCCTTACGGAAACGCTGTGGCACCAACTGGAATACCGCGCCGTTGCCGGCGCCCAGGCCGAGCATGGCGGTGACGAACAGCGCCAGGGCCGCGGTCGAGCTGGACAGGTTGAAACCCACTCCGGCGATGCACAGCGAGGAGACGGTGTACATCATCAACAGCGAGCGAATTCCGCCGATGCGGTCAGCCAATGCGCCGCCGAGTGGGCGCATCAGGCTGCCAGCACAGACGCAGGCGGCGGTGTAGTAGCCGGCGGTGACCGGGCTCAGGCCGTACTGATCGTTGAAGTAACCGGGCAGTGCGCTGGCCAGGCCGACGAAGCCGCCGAAGGTGATGCTGTAGAAGAACATAAACCACCAGCTGTCGCGGTCGCCCAGGGCCTTGAGGTAGTCGGCCATGGATTTTGGCTGTGGCCGCTGCGGCGCGTTACGGGCCAGCAGGGCGAACACCAGCAAGGCGATCAGCAGGGGAATCAGAGCCCAGCCGAACACATTCTGCCAACCGAACAACGCGGCCAGGCCTGGGGCGAACAGCGCCGCCAGCACGGTGCCGGAGTTACCGGCGCCGGCAATGCCCATGGCTTTACCCTGATGCTCGGCGGGATACCACTGCGAGGCCAAGGGCAACGCGACGGCAAAGGCGGCGCCGGCAAAGCCGAGGAACAGGCCGAGCAGCAGTGCGTGCTCATAGGTCTGGATGCCGATCTGCCAGGCGGCGAACAACGAGCAGATGACAATCACCTGGCCGATCAGGCCGGCGCTTTTCGGCGACAGGCGATCGGCCAGCAGGCCCATGAAAATACGCAGTATGGCGCCGGCCAGAATTGGTGTGGCGACCATCAGGCCGCGCTGTTGGGCAGTCAGGTCCAGGTCGGTAGCGATCTGCACCGCCAGTGGGCCAAGCAGGTACCAGACCATGAAGCTCAAATCGAAATAGAGAAAAGCGGCGAACAACGTCGGCGTATGGCCTGCTTTCCAGAAACTTGTATTCATCGAACACCTCATCAGCAAAAAAGGGTCCCGGTCGGGCTGGGTGCGGTGTGGTCGTGGACAC
>JBFKAF010000194.1:0-6324 GCA_041621735.1 Pseudomonas sp. | reverse complement strand
GGCGAAGTCGAAGCCCGGCGCCACCGTGCAGCCGACCAGGCTGAAGTCGCCCAGGCTCCGTGCCGCCTGCCAGGCGTGGGCCGGCACCGCACGTTGGGGCAATTGCTCGACATCCACCGGGCCGAGTCGTTGCGCACGCAGCACCGTGGGCGACTCGGCGATCAACAGCTGCAGCGGCGCGCCTTCATGAAAGTGCCACAGTTCATCGGCATCCACCCGGTGCCAGCGACTGACCACCCCGGCCGGCAACAGAAACAGAATGGCGGTGGAGCACGGTCGTCCGCCGGGCAAGCGCTGCGCCGACTCGAACACCCGGCGGTAATAGCCGCCCTCGGGGTGCGGCTGCAGTTGCAGCAGTTCGATCAGTTGCGTGGCGCGCGGATGCATCAAGCCCTCAGCGCCGCCATGAACTCGGCCAACCAGGGTTCCGCATCGCTCTCCGGGGTGACGCTCTCGCTGGCATCCAGGCGCAGCATCGTCTGCACCTCGCGTACGCCCAATTCGGCATACAGTTCGCGCACCAGTTCGCCGCCGCCACAAAAGGTGTCGCCGTAGCTGGCGTCGCCCAGGGCGATCACCCCGCCCGGCAAACCGCTCCAGGCCGGCAAGTGGTCGCGAATGGCGAAATACAATGGCTGCAGGTTGTCCGGCAACTCGCCCATGCCGGTGGTCGCGGTCACCACCAGAAAGGCTTGCGGGGCGAAGGCCTGCACATCCGCCAGGCTAGCGCGCGGGTTGTGCCAGGCCTCGAATCCGGCGTCTTGCAACAGGCGTTCGGCATGCCGGGCGACTTCTTCGGCGGTGCCGTAAACCGAACCGGACAGGATTGCGACTTTCATAAAAAACTCCAGAACAGACGGAACACAGACCGCGCGAGAGCGACGCACAAGCGTGCGCAGCAGTTTTCCCGTGGCCTGCAACGCCGGGTATTATGCCGTAACCACGGCGGCCTTCTGGATGTTTTAGAATGCTGCGACCTGAACCGGGAAACTGCCTGATGATCAACGCCAAACTGCTGCAACTGGTGATCGACGCCTCCAACGACGGCATCGTGGTGGCCGAACAGGAAGGCGACGACAACATCCTGATCTATGCCAACGCCGCCTTCGAACGGCTGACCGGCTACAGCCGTGACGAGATTCTCTACCAGGACTGCCGTTTCCTGCAGGCCGACGATCACCACCAGCCCGGCCTGGCCGCCATTCGCCAGGCGGTGAAGAATCATCGGCCGTGCCGCCAGATCATCCGTAACTACCGCAAGGATGGCAGCGCATTCTGGAATGAACTGTCGATCACTCCGGTGTTCAACGAAGGCGATCAACTGACCTATTTCATCGGCATCCAGAAGGACGTCAGCGAGCAGGTGCAGGCTCAGGAGCGGGTGCAACAGCTGGAAACCGAGCTGGCTGCCCTGCAGGCCGAACTGGCCGCTTTAAAAAGCCTGTAAGCGCTGCAACAAAAACCACATTTTGCAGTCTTAAGAGTTCTAGCCGCCTTCGTGTAGAACTCGACCATGCAAGACCAGCCATTGCTCACCCAGGCGGAACTGGATTTCATTCAGCGCTTACAGGATCAACCTGTAGCCAAGACGCGTAAGGGCAAACCCAGCCTGCAGGTCGATGCGTCCGGCCAAATCAAGGCGTTGCTCGCCCTCTGCGCGTCCCATGAGCAGTTGACCATCGAGGCGCACTTCGCCAACCAGCGCATGACCTTCACCCCGCAGCTGATCGAAGACGAGGATCACCAGCAGCACCTGGATCTCGGTACGCCGCAGATTTTCGATGAAGGCCCGATTAGCCGCCCCTGGCGTTTGCCGCTGACCCCACCGGTGGCCCTGCGCCAACGCAACGCCAAACCCAGCGACTTGTGGGTGCATGAGCTGTCGATGAGCGGGCTGCTGATCGAACTGCGCGCGAAACGTACGCCTCCCGCGCACTTCAGCCTGATTCTGCCGCTAGCCGAACAGAAGCCGATCGCCATTCAGGGCAGCTTCGTGCGCAAGACCATCCAGGGTTTACTGGTGTACCGACTCGAGCCACTGGATCGGCGCGGCAGCACGCGCTTGCGCCAGTTCATCTATCAGCAGCACCGCAACCTCTACCCCGAGGCGCACCCCGCTTGAGCGGCCATTGAGGCGGCACTGAACGCGGCGCGGCGCGAGTGGAGTCAGGTATCCAGATGCCCCGCCAGAAACTGCTGCAAGCGGCGCTGCATCACCCGTCCCTCATTGCCCAGACAGGCTATCGGCGAGCCGCTCAAGCGCTCTTCGGCCAGCTCGGCGCCCTTGCCCGCCAGCGCCAGCGGGCAATCCAGGGCCAGGGCCAGACGCGCCAATACGCGCGGCAGGTCGTCATTCGGTGGCTGATTGGAAAACAGCACCAGCGCCTGCGGCTGCATCCTCTCGCAGATCAGCGACAGCTCCTGCAGTGGCTGGCCCAGGCCCAACACGCAGATGGCGTTATCCGCACTGCTCAGGAGCAACCCGGCGACCAGCAACTCCAGCTCATGGCAATGCCCAGGCAAGGCGACCAGGAGCACCCGCTCCTCACTCTGAGTACGCAGAATCTGCAGACGCTGTAAGGCGCGCGCACGCAAGAAGCTATCGAAGAACAGCCACTCGCTGGTCTGACCGAACTCGCTTTGGCGCAATAACAGTTCCTGCCAAAGCGGCAGCAGAATGTCTTGAAACACTACAGGCAGCGGATAGCTGGAAAATACCTGACCGTACAGGCGCTCCAGCCGCAACTCGTCAAAACCGGCGATGGCACGACGCAATTGTGCCTGCCATTCCAGCCATTCGTCGCCGGCAGCGTCTTGGTAGACCGCTGCGCTGGTGTGCTGAGGCGAACTGTTATTCGCGAGAATCTTGGCGACCTTACTGACCGCCACACCGCGCTCGATCCAACCCAGAATGCTGCGCACCGACTCGATATCGGCCTGCGAGTAGAGCCGATGCCCGCTCTCGGTCCGGGTTGGCTGAATCAAACCGTAACGCCGCTCCCAGGCCCGCAACGTCACAGGATTGACCCCCGTCACCCGGCAAACCTCACGGATCGGGAACAACTCCTGCCGTTTGAGGGCACTCGAAACCGGGGACGCAGCACCAACCAGATCGGACATGGGAAGAGGTATCACAATGAACAGGTTGCCGGCATTGTAACCCAGCCGTTGGCGGCGGACCTCGCACGCAATCGGTGCATCGGCCGTGTCAGCGTGGCGGCGCAGCGCCAGAACGCCGGAACGTTATCGTTGGCATTCTGCCGACACACCAAGACACGGCAGCGGGCTCAGGCGACGAGCACCTGAAACCCTATACATCAATACTAACCATGTACAACTTATCATCAGATCCAACATGACTTTAGCTTCAATAAAAAGCCCATATGGCTCAATGAAATAGACCGAACAACCAGCGCAGTCGCAATAACCCTGCGGCGCCCATGGTTGTACAACGGCAGCGGCTGATATAACTTTGTAACAGGCTCAGTCGACGCAATGTCTTACTGGTCAGGTATCCCGGCGTTGTGTCGCTGAGCCTCCCTTTTCATCAGTCCGAGTCCAGCATGAGCGCTAGTGCAGCCCCCATCTTGATCACTGGCGCCAGCCAACGCGTAGGCCTCTACTGCGCCGAACGCCTGCTCGACGACGGTCATGCGCTGATCGTCAGCTACCGCCGCGAACGCGAGGGGCTGGCACATTTGCGCGAGCGCGGCGCGCTGACCTTGCCGGCGGACTTTTCCAGTGAGGCCGGCATCCTCGCCTTTATCGAACAGCTGAAAAACCATACCGACAGCCTGCGCGCGATCGTCCACAACGCCTCCGACTGGCTCAGCGAAACGCCCGGCCAGGAAGCCGCCGCCTTTACCCAGCTGTTCAACGTGCACATGCTCGCGCCGTACCTGATCAACCTGCACTGCGCCGAGTTGCTGCGCCAGTCGACAGCCGCCGACATCATCCACATCAGCGATGACGTGACGCGCAAAGGCAGCGCCAACCGCCCGGCCTACTGCGCCAGCAAGGCGGGCCTGGACAGCCTGACCCTGTCGTTCGCCGCCAAGTTCGCCCCGCAGATCAAGGTCAACGGCATCGCCCCGGCACTGCTTATGTTCAACCCCGAGGACGATGCCGCCTACCGCGCCACAGCCCTGAAAAAATCCGCATTGGGCATAGAACCGGGCCCGCAGGTGATCTATCAAAGCCTGCGTTACCTGCTGGATAACCCCTACGTCACCGGCACCACCCTTACCGTCAACGGCGGCCGCCACCTCAAGTGAGGTGCGGCGAGGACCCATCAATGAACCACCATCTGTCCAATAATTACCGTGAGATCCTCGTTGGTGTGGGCGAAGACCCCGAGCGCGAAGGCCTGCTGGACACGCCCAAGCGTGCGGCCAAGGCCATGCAATACCTGTGTCACGGCTACCAGAGCAGCCTGGAAGAAGTGGTCAACGGCGCGCTGTTCGCCTCCGACAATGACGAGATGGTGATGGTCAAGGACGTCGAGTTGTACTCGCTGTGCGAACACCACCTGCTGCCCTTCATCGGCAAGGCGCATGTCGCCTACATCCCCACCGGCAAGGTGCTGGGCCTGTCGAAGATCGCACGGATCGTCGACATGTACGCCCGGCGCCTGCAGATTCAGGAAAACCTGACCCGGCAGATCGCCGAGGCCATTCAACAGGTGACCAGCGCCGCCGGCGTGGCCGTGGTGATCGAGGCCCAGCACATGTGCATGATGATGCGCGGGGTGGAGAAGCAAAATTCGCTGATGAGCACCTCGGTGATGCTCGGGGCGTTCCGCGAATCGAGCAACACCCGCCAAGAATTTCTGCAACTGATCGGACGGAGTAAGTAGTTATGCCTCGACTGGAACCTGGCATGGCGCGCATTCGCGTCAAGGACCTACGCCTGCGCACCTATATCGGCATCAAGGAAGAAGAAATCAACAACAAGCAGGACGTGCTGATCAACCTGACCATCCTCTACCCCGCGGTCGAGGCGGTGCGCGATAACGATATCGACCACGCCCTGAATTACCGCACCATCACCAAGGCGATCATCCAGCATGTCGAAGGCAACCGCTTCGCCCTGCTCGAACGCCTGACCCAGGAGATTCTCGACCTGGTGATGAACCATGCAACCGTGCGTTACGCCGAAGTGGAAGTCGACAAGCCACACGCCCTGCGCTTTGCCGAGTCGGTATCCATCACCCTCGCCGGTCACCGCTAGGCGATAGCCGCGGCCCGGCGCGCGCCGACGCCGGGCCATTGCCCTCAGGCAAGCAGGCTCTTATCATCGCCGGCATCCTGCCCGCCGCCCTAGAGAGCACTGCCATGACCGAGCAAGAACGTCTCGAACTCGAAGCTGCCGCCTTCCGCAGCCTGGTCCAACACCTGCGCAGCCGTCCCGACGTGCAGAACATCGACCTGATGAACCTCGCCGGTTTCTGCCGCAACTGCCTGTCCAAGTGGTACAAGGCGGCCGCCGACGACGCCGGCCTCGAGGTAACACCGGACCAAGCCCGCGAAGAGATTTACGGCATGCCCTACAGCGAGTGGAAAAACAAATACCAGCAAGAGGCCAGTGCCAAGCAGCAGGCTGCGTTCAACAAGCAAAGCGCCGACGGGAAGAAAGCATGACCGCCCTCAGCGACTTCCGCGCGCGCTTGCGCAGCGAACAGTTCATCTTTGCCGAGACCCTGGCGTTCATTGCCGAGTACTATGAGTACCAGCCCAGCGCCTTCGGCAATGGCGACGTGGACAATGCCGCCGGGCAAAACGAGGGCTCTTGCAAGACCCTCGGCCTGGCGCTGCTCGAAGGCCTGAGCCTGGAGGAGACCCTGCAGTGCTTCGGCGAACATTACCGTAGCGTACTGGCCACCCCGGACGGCAGCGACCACGGCAATATCCGCGCCCTGATGGCCACCGGCCTGGCGGGCGTGCGCTTCGACCACCCCGCGCTGCAACGCAAAGCCTGAAGTAGTGGTTTAAGCGGCGCACAAAAAAGCCCCGCACATAGCGGGGCTTCTTGTTGTTGCCTTAACGCCTACTGACCGTCGAGATAGCGCTCGACATCCAGCGCCGCCATGCAACCGGCGCCGGCCGACGTGATCGCCTGACGGTATACGTGGTCGGCCACATCGCCCGCAGCGAACACGCCCGCTACGCTGGTGGCGGTGGCATTGCCATCGCGGCTGCCGCTGACCTGCATATAGCCATCTTTCAAGGCCAGCTGACCCTCGAACAACGAGGTGTTCGGCGTATGGCCGATGGCGACGAACAGGCCATCGACTTTCAGCTCATCGCTGCTGCCGTCGTTGTTCTT
>JBFKAF010000193.1:0-6331 GCA_041621735.1 Pseudomonas sp. | reverse complement strand
GTCAATGAATACCAACGGTTCGCGCGAAGTGATCGCGCCGGGCCCCGTTCGCGACTAACGCCTACACATCGACTTTAAGAGGACTTTCATGCGCCTGATTCGCATGCTGTTGTTGGTTGTTCTTAGCGTTTCCAGTCTGTCTGCCCTGGCGTCCGACGAGGCGGCGGTGCAACGCCTTACCCAATTGCTCAACCAGGCTCAAACCATCAGTGCGCGCTTCTCGCAACTGACCCTGGACGGCAGCGGCACTCAGCTACAGGAAACCTCCGGCCAGTTGGCGTTGAAACGGCCTGGTTTGTTCCGCTGGCACACCGACGAGCCGATGGAGCAGTTGCTGGTATCCAATGGCCAGAAGGTCTGGCTGTACGATCCGGATCTGCAGCAGGTCACTATTCAGACCCTCGACCAGCGCCTGACCCATACGCCTGCATTGCTGCTGTCCGGTGACGTCTCGAAGATCAGTGAGAATTTCGAGATCAGCTACAAGGAAGGCGGTAGCGTGGTCGATTTCATTCTCAAGCCCAAGGCCAAGGACACCCTGTTCGATAGCCTGCGTCTGTCGTTTCGCAGTGGCGTGTTGAATGACATGCAATTGATCGACAGCATCGGCCAGCGCACCAACATCCTGTTCCTCAGTGTGAAGATGAACGAGAAATTGGATGACGGGCAGTTCAGTTTCGACATTCCGGACGGCGTGGACGTCATTCAAGAGTAAGAGGTCTTAGCCCGGCTCCATGGATCTATTCAGCAAGGCTCCAGTCGCGCAACCATTGGCTGCCCGTTTGCGCGCGGCCACTCTGGACGAGTATGTCGGCCAGGAGCACCTGCTCGCCCGTGGTAAACCGCTGCGTGAGGCTTTGGAGCAGGGCGCGCTGCACTCGATGATCTTCTGGGGGCCGCCGGGTGTCGGCAAGACGACACTGGCGCGTCTATTGGCGCAAGTGACCGACGCACATTTCGAGACGATTTCCGCGGTGCTCTCAGGGGTCAAGGAAATCCGTCAGGCGGTCGAGATTGCCCAGCAGCACGCCGCACAGTACGGCCGGCGTACCATCTTGTTCGTCGATGAAGTGCACCGCTTCAACAAGTCGCAACAGGATGCCTTTCTGCCATACGTCGAGGACGGCACGCTGATCTTTATCGGCGCCACCACCGAAAACCCCTCGTTCGAGTTGAATAACGCCTTGCTCTCACGCGCCCGGGTCTATGTGCTGAAAAGCCTCGACGAAGCGGCCTTGCGCAAGCTGGTGGCGCGCGCTCTGAACGACCCCAAGGGTTTGGCCGAGCGCCGACTGAGTCTGCCGGAAGAAAGCTTCAAGATTCTCCTGGCCGCGGCGGATGGCGACGGTCGGCGCCTGCTGAATTTTCTGGAAAACGCCGCAGACCTGGCTGAAGACGGCGGCGAAATCAGTCACGAGCTGTTGCTCGACCTGCTCGGCGACAGCCGTCGGCGCTTCGACAAGGGCGGCGAAGCGTTCTACGACCAGATTTCCGCGCTGCATAAGTCGGTGCGTGGCTCCAGCCCCGATGGCGCCTTGTATTGGTTCGCACGCATGCTCGATGGTGGCTGCGATCCGTTGTATATCGCCCGCCGCGTGGTGCGCATGGCCAGCGAAGACATCGGCAATGCCGACCCGCGTGCGCTGACACTGTGCCTGAATGCCTGGGATGTGCAGGAGCGCCTGGGCAGCCCGGAAGGCGAATTGGCCGTGGCGCAGGCCATCGTCTACCTGGCCTGCGCGCCGAAGAGCAATGCGCTGTACAACGCCTTCAAGGCGGCCATGCGCGATGCCGCGGAACATGGCTCGCAGGAAGTGCCGCTGCATTTGCGCAATGCACCGACCAAGCTGATGAAAGAGCTGGGTTATGGCGACGAGTACCGCTATGCCCACGATGAGCCAGAGGCTTATGCGGCGGGCGAGGATTACTTCCCCGAGCAGCTGCCGCCGCGGCAGTATTACCAGCCGGTCGCACGTGGCCTGGAATTGAAGATCCGTGACAAGCTGAATCATCTCGCCGCACAGGATCGCGCCAGCCCGCGACAGCGGAGAAAGCCATGATTGGCGTGTTTGTTGCGGTCGCCGCTGGCGGTACAGCCGGCTGCCTGTTGCGCTTCAGTACCGCCAACTGGATTAACAGCCATTGGCCGCAGCACTTTAATATCGCCACCTTGCTGGTCAATATTGCTGGCTGTCTACTGATTGGCTACTTCTATGGTCTGTTCCTGCTCCGTCCGGATGTACCGCTGGAGTTGCGCGCCGGTTTGCTGGTCGGTTTTCTCGGCGGCCTGACGACTTTTTCCTCCTTTTCCCTCGACACGCTGCGCCTGCTGGAAAGCGGGCAACTGCTACTGGCCTTTGGTTACGTAGCGCTCAGCGTGTTCGGCGGCCTGCTCGCCACCTGGGCGGGCTTGTCCCTGACCAAACTCTGATGATGAGAGACGAACATGCTTGATTCCAAATTGGTGCGTAGCCAACTCCACGAAATTGCCCAGCGTCTGGCGACGCGCGGCTTCGAACTGGATGTGGCGCGCTTCGAGGCGCTGGAAACCCAGCGCAAGACCGTACAGACCCGCACCGAACAACTGCAGGCCGAACGCAACAGTCGTTCCAAGGCCATTGGCCAGGCCAAGCAACGTGGTGAGGATATTGCCCCTATGCTGGCAGACGTCGACCGCATGGGTAGCGAGCTGGACGCCGGTAAGCAGGAACTGGACGCCATTCAGGGCGAGCTGGACAGCCTGCTGCTGAGCATCCCCAACCTGCCGCACGAGTCGGTGCCGGTCGGCGAGGATGAAGAGGCCAACGTCGAAGTGCGCCGCTGGGGTACGCCAAAGACCTTCGAATTCGAGATTCAGGATCACGTCAGCCTAGGCGAACAGCATGGTTGGCTGGACTTCGAAACCGCGGCGAAGCTCTCCGGCGCCCGTTTCGCTTTGCTGCGCGGGCCTATCGCGCGCCTGCACCGTGCCCTGGCCCAGTTTATGATCAACCTGCACACCGGCGAACATGGCTACGAAGAGGCCTACACCCCGTACCTGGTGCAAGCCCCTGCCTTGCAGGGCACCGGTCAGTTGCCGAAGTTCGAGGAAGATTTGTTCAAGATCAGCCGCGAAAACGAGGCCGACCTGTACCTGATTCCGACCGCCGAAGTGTCGCTGACCAATATAGTCGCGGGCGAGATTGTCGATGCCAAACAACTGCCGCTGAAGTTTGTCGCCCACACGCCGTGCTTCCGTAGCGAAGCCGGTGCGTCCGGGCGCGATACCCGCGGGATGATTCGCCAGCATCAGTTCGACAAGGTCGAGATGGTGCAGATCGTCGAGCCGAGCACTTCCGAAGCGGCCCTGGAAGAACTCACCGGCAATGCCGAGAAGGTTCTGCAGTTGCTCGAACTGCCGTACCGTGTGCTGGCCTTGTGCACCGGCGACATGGGCTTCGGCGCGACCAAGACTTACGACCTGGAAGTCTGGGTGCCGAGCCAGGACAAGTACCGGGAAATCTCTTCCTGCTCCAACTGCGGCGACTTCCAGGCGCGGCGCATGCAGGCGCGCTACCGTAACCCGGAAACCGGCAAGCCCGAGTTGCTGCACACCCTGAATGGCTCCGGGTTGGCCGTAGGCCGTACCTTGGTGGCGGTATTGGAGAACTACCAGCAGGCCGATGGTTCGATTCGTGTGCCGGACGTGCTCAAACCCTATATGGCCGGCATCGAGGTGATTGGCTAAACCCACTGAGGCCGGGCCATGCGGGTTCAATGATGCTCGCATGGCCTGCGCCGGCCAGGTTTTCTCGTGTCCGCCGTAAGATCGCAGGCTACTTTTCTCTAAGCCATCCGCCTGGATGGTACATCGTGGGTATTTGCCATGGACTTCCTTCCCTTGTTTCACAAACTACAGGATCGCCTGGTACTGGTGGTCGGTGGTGGTGAAGTGGCGCTGCGCAAAGCCCGCTTGCTGGCGGACGCCGGGGCCAGCCTGAGAGTCGTCGCGCCAGAGGTGCGGGACGATCTGCGCGAGCTCGCCGGGCGGGGCGCCAATCAACTCCTGCTGCGTGGCTATCAGGCAAGCGATTTGCAGGGTGTGGCGCTGATCATCGCCGCCACCGATGACGAACCCTTGAATGCGCGGATATCCGCCCAGGCGCAGGCGCTCGGTATCCCGGTCAATGTGGTGGACGCGCCGAAGCTGTGCAGCGTGATCTTTCCGGCGATCGTCGATCGCTCGCCACTGATTGTCGCCGTCAGTAGCGGTGGCGATGCACCGGTGTTGGCGCGATTGATCCGCGCCAAGATCGAAACCTGGATACCAGCGACTTACGGGCAGTTGGCCGGGTTGGCGAAACGCTTCCGCGCCCAAGTCAAAAGTCTGCTGCCTGATGTGCAGCAACGCCGGGTGTTCTGGGAGGATGTGTTTCAAGGACAGATCGCCGAGAGCGTGTTTGCCGGCAAGTTGCATGAAGGCGAGCGTTTGCTCGGGGAAAAAGTGGCAGGCGCCATGCCGCAAGCCCTGGGCGAGGTGTATCTGGTCGGTGCCGGTCCCGGCGACCCCGATCTGTTGACCTTCCGTGCGCTGCGGTTGATGCAGCAGGCCGATGTGGTGCTCTACGATCGTCTGGTCGCGCCGGCAATTATCGAGCTGTGTCGCCGCGATGCCGAGCGCATCTATGTCGGCAAGCAGCGCTCCGCTCACTCGGTGCCGCAGGAGCAGATCAATCAACGCTTGGTCACCCTGGCCAAAGAAGGCAAGCGGGTGCTGCGCTTGAAGGGCGGCGATCCCTTTATCTTCGGCCGGGGTGGCGAGGAGATCGAAGAATTGGCGGCTCAAGGCATTCCCTTTCAGGTCGTGCCCGGCATCACCGCGGCCAGCGGCTGCGCGGCCTATGCCGGGATTCCGCTGACCCACCGCGATTACGCGCAATCGGTACGCTTCGTCACCGGCCACCTCAAGGACGGTAGCTGTGATCTGCCATGGGCAGAGTTCACGGCCTCAAGTCAGACCCTGGTGTTCTATATGGGCCTGGTCGGCTTGCCGGTGATTTGCCAGCAACTGATTGCCCACGGGCGCGCCGCCAGTACGCCGGCGGCGCTGATCCAGCAAGGCACTACCAGCAATCAGCGAGTGTTTACCGGCACCTTGGCAAACCTGCCGGAGTTGGTCGCACAGCACAGCGTGCATGCACCGACTCTGGTGATCGTCGGCGAAGTGGTGCAGTTGCGCGACAAACTGGCCTGGTTCGAAGGCGCTCAGGCACAGGTTTAAGCAACCGCCAGGCAGGCCTATGGCTTATGCCAGACGCCCTTGCCGGGCAAGCGCTGGCGATCGTGACTACGCCTAAGACCCAGTGCCGGGCCCTGCGGAACGATGCCGGTCGGGTTGATGCTGCGGTGGCTGGCGTAGTAATGGCTCTTGATGTGCTCAACATCGACCGTTTCGGCGACTCCGGGCCATTGATACAGCTCGCGCAGCCAATTGGACAGATTCGGGTAATCCTCGATACGGCGCAGGTTGCACTTGAAATGGCCGTAATACACGGCATCGAAGCGGATCAGCGTGGTAAACAGCCGCCAGTCCGCTTCGGTCAGGTATTCGCCGGCTAGATAGCGCCGCTCGCCCAGCAGTTCTTCCAGCGCATCCAGCTCGGCGAACAGCTCGCTGAAGGCTTCGGCGTAGGCGGTTTGGGTCGTGGCAAAGCCCGCGCGATAGACCCCGTTATTGACCGCCGGATAGATGCGCTGATTGAGCGCGTCGATCTCAGCATGCAGCGCTACGGGATAGAAGTTCAGAGCGTTACCGGTCAAGCCATCGAAGGCCGAATTGAACATGCGGATGATTTCCGCCGACTCATTGCTGACGATGCGCCGTTGCTGCCTGTCCCAGAGTAGCGGCACTGTCACTCGTCCGCTGTAGCGGGCGTCATCGGCGGTATAGCGCTGATGCATGTAGTCGAACGCGTCCAGTGCGTCGCCGCTGGAGCCGTGGCTGACGTCGAAGGTCCAGCCGTTCTCGCCCATCAGCCAACTGACCACCGAGACATCGATCAGACCCTGCAAACCCTTGAGTTGTCGCAAGATCAGGGTGCGGTGCGCCCAGGGGCAGGCGAGTGAGACGTACAGGTGGTAGCGTCCCGCCTGGGCGGGGAAGCCGCCTACACCGCTCGGGCCCGCGGCACCGTCGACGGTGATCCAGTTGCGTCGTTGCGCGTTCTCGCGCTGGAAACGACCGTCCTCGGCGGTGTCATACCACTGATCTCGCCACTGCCCCTCGACCAACAATCCCATTACCCGACTCCTTTAGCTGTACGGCTTAAGGGGCTCAGTCTAACCAGAGTAG
>JBFKAF010000192.1:0-6338 GCA_041621735.1 Pseudomonas sp. | reverse complement strand
GTCGAGAGCCATCCGGAGCTGACCGAGTACTCGATCAAGCGCAACCCGTCGCACCTGGCCATCGCCATCGCCACCGCCATTGCTGCCCACGCTGGCCTGTGAGGATTTGAGAAATGTCTAAGACCCCTGTTGCTAAGAAAATAACCGTCACCGATACCATCCTGCGCGACGCCCACCAGTCGCTGCTGGCCACGCGCATGCGCACCGAAGACATGCTGCCGATCTGCGACAAGCTCGACCAGGTCGGTTACTGGTCCCTGGAAGTCTGGGGCGGCGCGACCTTCGACGCCTGCATCCGCTTCCTCAAGGAAGACCCCTGGGAGCGCCTGCGCCAGCTCAAGGCCGCTTTGCCCAACACCCGCCTGCAGATGCTCTTGCGCGGACAGAACCTGCTCGGTTATCGGCATTACAGCGACGACGTGGTGCGCGCCTTCGTGGCCAAGGCGGCGGTCAACGGCATCGACGTGTTCCGCATCTTCGACGCGATGAACGACGTGCGTAACCTGCGCGTATCGATCGAAGCGGTGAAGGCCGCCGGCAAGCATGCCCAGGGCACCCTGAGCTACACCGTCAGCCCGGTGCACACGGTCGAGGCCTATGTGAAGCAAGCCAAGGCCATGCAGGCCATGGGCATCGACTCGGTGGCGATCAAGGACATGGCTGGCCTGATGACCCCCTACGCGGCTTACGATCTGGTCAAGGCGCTGAAGGCCGAGGTCGACCTGCCGGTGTTCGTGCACAGTCACGACACCGCCGGGCTCGGCGCGATGTGCCAGCTCAAGGCCATCGAGGCCGGCGCCGACCATATCGACACGGCCATTTCCAGCTTCGCCTGGGGCACCAGCCACCCGGGCACCGAGTCGATGGTCGCCGCGCTCAAGGGCAGCAAGTACGACACCGGCCTGGATCTGGAGCTGCTGCAGGAGATCGGCCTGTACTTCTACGCGGTGCGCAAGAAGTACCACCAGTTCGAGAGCGAGTTCACCGCGGTGGATACCCGGGTGCAGGTCAACCAGGTGCCGGGCGGGATGATGTCCAACCTGGCCAACCAGTTGAAAGAGCAGGGCGCCCTGGACCGCATCAACGAAGTGTTCGCGGAAATCCCGCGGGTGCGCGAGGACCTCGGATTCCCGCCGCTGGTCACCCCGACCTCGCAGATCGTCGGCACCCAGGCGGTGTTCAACGTGCTGGCCGGCGAGCGCTACAAGACCATCACCAACGAGGTGAAACTCTATCTGCAGGGCCGTTATGGCCTGGCGCCGGGCAAGATCAATGAGCAGCTGCGCAAGCAGGCGATCGGCAGCGAAGAGGTGATCGACGTGCGCCCGGCCGACCTGCTCAAGCCGGAGATGGCCAAGCTGCGCGGCGAGATCGGCGCCCTGGCCAAGTCCGAGGAGGACGTGCTGACCTACGCCATGTTCCCGGACATCGGCCGCAAGTTTCTCGAGGAGCGCGAGGCCGGCAACCTGACCCCCGAGGCGCTGCTGCCGATTCCCGAAGCCGGTGGCGTGGCCGCCGCCGGTGGCGGAGGCGTGCCGACCGAGTTCGTGGTCGACGTGCACGGCGAGAGCTACCGGGTCGACATCACCGGTGTCGGCGTCAAGGGTGACGGCAAGCGCCACTTCTACCTGTCCATCGATGGCATGCCGGAAGAGGTGGTGTTCGAGCCGCTCAACGACTTCGTCGCCGGTGCCAGCGGCAAGCGCAAGGCCGCCAGCGCGCCGGGCGACGTCAGCACCAGCATGCCGGGCAACATCGTCGATGTGCTGGTCAAGGAGGGCGACGTGGTCAAGGCCGGCCAGGCGGTGCTGATCAGCGAGGCGATGAAGATGGAGACCGAGGTGCAGGCGCCGATCGCCGGTACGGTCAAGGCCGTGCACGTGGCCAAGGGCGACCGGGTCAATCCGGGCGAAGTGCTGATCGAGATCGAATAACCGCAGCTGCGGCGCAAGTCATCTGCAACTGTTTACCTCTGGGGGGGCCGCAAGGCTCCCTTTTTTTGACTGTACGCCAGGCCATGGCATTTGCGGGAGGCGGTAATGGGCATCGATCCGGTAGTACTGTTCTTCGTCTTCGGTCTGAGCGCCGGCTTGCTGAAAAGCGAGCTGAAGCTGCCGCCGGCACTCTATGAAACCCTGTCGATCCTGTTGTTGCTGGCCATCGGTCTGCACGGTGGGGTGGAGCTGGCGGAGCAGGCCAGCGCGCAGTTGCTGGGCCAGGCCGCCTTGGTCCTGGGCTTGGGCGTGGTGTTGCCGGTGCTTGCCTTCGGCATCCTGCGGGCACTGGGCTTCGACCGGGTCAACGCGGCGGCGGTGGCGGCCCACTATGGCTCGGTCAGCGCCGGTACCTTTGCCGTGGCCGTGGCCTTTATGCTGGCGCGTGGCATTCACTTCGAGAGCTATATGCCGCTGTTCGTGGCGATTCTGGAGATCCCGGCGATCCTGGTCGGTATCCTCCTGGCCAAGGGCCTGGCCCGCGATACCGACTGGCGCGAACTGGGCCGGGAGATTTTCCTCGGCAAGAGCATCATGCTGCTGCTCGGCGGCCTGATCATCGGCGCGGTGGCCGGCAAGGAAGCGATCAAGCCGCTGGAGCCGCTGTATACCAGCATGTTCAAACCGGTGCTGGCGTTCTTCCTGTTGGAGATGGGCCTGATCGCCTCGGGCCAGCTCGGCGCGCTGAAGCAGTTCGGCATGCGTCTGCTCGGCTTCGCCCTGCTCATGCCCCTGCTCGGGGCGCTGATCGGCGCCGCCCTGGCGCGGCTGATGGGCCTGTCGCTGGGCGGCACCGCGATGCTCGCCACCCTGGCGGCCAGCGCCTCCTATATCGCGGTGCCGGCGGCCCTGCGTCTGGCGTTACCGCAGGCCAATCCTTCGCTATCCTTGACCGCCTCACTGGGGATTAGCTTTCCCTTCAATATTTTGCTTGGCATTCCGCTGTATCTGGCGCTGGCCGAACAACTGATCGCCTGGGGGCTCTGACATGACCGCGCATACCCGTACCCTGCTCACCGTGATCTGCGAAGCGGCGCTGGAGAAGAAGCTGGTGGCCGACCTGGAGCACCTCGGCGCACCCGGCTGGACCATCTCCGATGCCCGCGGGCGTGGCGCGCACGGGGTGCGCAGCGCCGGCTGGGAAACCGAGAGCAACATTCGCGTGGAGGTCATCTGTGCGCCTGAACTGGCCGAGCGCCTGGCCAGCCATCTGCAGCAGCGCTACTACGCCAACTACGCGATGGTCTGCTATCTGGCGCAGGTCGAGGTGTTGCGCCCGGAAAAATTCTAGCAGGCCGTTGAGAAACTACTGCGCTCGACTATACGGCGTTGAAGTCAGGCTCAAAATGCTCATTTACAGCTCGTAAACTGCGCTTTTTCGCCTGACTTCGCCTTGCCTAGCCTTCGCTCGTTACCTTTTTCAACGGCCTGCTAGGGCCGACTCGACCGCGTGCCGGCACTGGTCCCTGTGATCCGTGCCGGCTGCCGGGCGTCTAGCAACGGTAGCCTGGGCGCCGTCCGGGTGTTGCCGCGAGCCCCCGCATGCAAGCGCTGTTGAACGAAATTCTCGATGAGGTCCGTCCATTGCTCGGCCAGGGCAAGGTGGCCGACTACATTCCCGCCCTGGCCACTGTCGAACCGCGCCAGTTGGGCATCGCGGTGTACGGCAACAGCGGCGAGCTGCACCTGGCCGGCGATGCGCAGCGGGCCTTCTCGATCCAGAGCATTTCCAAGGTGTTCAGCCTGGTCCAGGCCATCGGCCATTCCGGCGAGGCGATCTGGCAACGGGTCGGTTACGAGCCGTCCGGGCAGCCGTTCAATTCCCTGGTACAGCTGGAGTTCGAGCGCGGCCGGCCGCGTAATCCCTTTATCAACGCCGGTGCCCTGGTGATCTGCGACATCAACCAGTCGCGTTTCGCCGCGCCGCCGTTGTCGATGCGTGACTTCGCCCGGCGCCTGGCCGGCAACCCGGAGCTGGTCATCGACAGTCGGGTCGCCGAGTCGGAATACCAGCACCGCGCGCGCAACGCGGCAGCGGCCTACCTGATGCAGGCCTTCGGCAATTTCCACAACGACGTCGAGGCGGTGTTGCGCAGCTATTTCAGCCACTGCGCGCTGCGCATGAGCTGCGTCGACCTGGCCCGCGCCTTCTGTTTTCTGGCCAACGACGGTTTCTGCAAGCACAGCGGCGAGCAGATTCTCACGGCGCGGCAGAGCAAGCAGGTCAACGCGATCATGGCCACCAGTGGCCTGTACGACGAGGCCGGCAACTTCGCCTACCGGGTCGGCTTGCCGGGCAAGAGCGGGGTCGGCGGCGGCATCGTCGCGGTGGTGCCGGGGCGTTTCACGGTCTGCGTCTGGTCGCCGGAGTTGAACGGCGCCGGCAACTCCCTGGCCGGCATGGCGGCGCTGGAGCTGCTCAGCCAGCGCATCGGCTGGTCGGTGTTCTGAGCCGCGAGAGGGGGCGGGCGCGCCGCGCCGGCATCGGGCCGGGCATCGAAGGCGCGGCTCAGTTCAGGCGCTTGCGGAACTGCACGAAGCCCGAGCGCTCGGCGACGCGTTCGTAGAGCAGCATGGCATTGCTGTTGCTCTCGTGGGTCAGCCAGTGCACCCGGTCGCACTCGGCCTCGCGGGCCCGGGCGTAGACGAAGTCGATCAGCTGGCCGCCGACGCCGCTGCTGCGCTCCTGCTTGCGGATGAACAGGTCTTGCAGGTAGCAGTAGTCGCCGACTGTCCAGCAGGAGCGGTGAAACACCCAGTGGACCAGGCCAACGGCCTGACCGTCGTGCCAGGCGAGGGCGGCGTGCATCGGTTCGGCGGGGTCGAGAAAGCGCTGCCAAACCACCTCGCTGGTGGCGGCGGGTATCTCGGTCATATAGAAACGTTGATAGCCCTGCCACAGCGGCAGCCAGGCGGCATGGTCGTCGGCGCTGACGGGGCGGATCTCGACGGGGATACGAACGGGCATGGCGCGGTCTCCTGTGTGCAAGCTGTCATCCTGCGACTGTTAGGCCGAGGTCGCAAGCCTCGCGACGGCATCGCGCGGCGGGCTTGCGGCGGCTGGGCGACTGGTCTCAGTCGGCGCGTTCGCCACACAGGTCGAGGGCGAACCAGTGTTCCACCTCGGCCTGGCTCAAGCCCGCGCCGAGCAGGGCGAACAACTTGCCCAGGGCCGCCTCGCGGGTCATGCCGCCGGCGGACACCAAGCCGGCGCCGGCCAGCCGACTGCCGGCGGCGTAGACGCCGAACTCGACATGGCCATGCGGGCACTGGCTGATCGCCGCCAGCACCACGCCGCGCGCATGCGCAGCCTTGAGCGCGGCGAGCAGCGCGGCGTCGCCGGCCGGCCCGGTGCCGCTGCCATAGCATTCCAGCAGCAGCCCCTGCACGCCGCTGGCCAGCAAGGCGCTGACGTGCGCGGCCTGGAGGCCGGGATAGAACGGCAGCACGGCGAGGTTTACCGCGTGGCGCGGCTGGCGGTAATCGAGGCGCGCGGGGATGCTTTCGGCCCGTTCGCTGTGGCGCTGGCGCGGCAGCACGCTGAAGGCGTCGAAGGCATCGCTGCGCAGCTTGCTGACCCGCGCGCCATGCAGCAGCTGGCCATTGAAATAAAGCTGTACGCCCGGTGCCACGCCCTGCTGCAGGGCCTGCATGGCGCCGAACAGGTTGTCCCAGGCGTCGCTGCCCTGGCTACCGGCCGGCAGCATCGAGCCGCTCAGCAGCACGGGCACCGGCAGCCCCAGCAACAGGAAGCTCAGGGCGGCGGCGCTGTAGGCCAGGGTGTCGGTGCCGTGCAGCACCAGCACCGCGTCGCAGCCGTCCTGCTCGACGCCTTCGCGGATCGCCGCGACCATCGCCAGCCAGTTGGCCTGGCTCATATTGGCGCTGTCGATTGGCGGCAGCAGTTCGCGAAATACCCAGTTCGGCAGTTGGCGACCCGGCTCCAGGGCCTGCTGGGTGCGTACCCGGGCCTCGAAGCCGGAGGCCGGCGCCAGGCC
This sequence comes from Pseudomonas sp., assembly GCA_041621735.1. GTDB lineage: Bacteria > Pseudomonadota > Gammaproteobacteria > Pseudomonadales > Pseudomonadaceae > Aquipseudomonas. The sequence goes on along the minus strand of JBFKAF010000192.1, from coordinate 346 downwards.
GTCTGCGCTCATCTGCATGCCGATGGTGCCGCCGGTGTAGAGCACTAGCAGTTTGGATGGAGAGGACATGGGCGTTGCTCCTTATGCAGATAGCAAAACAGGGGGCACGCCCCCTGTTTTGTCATGCCGCAACGCTGTTTAGCGTTGGTGCTGGTAGTTGCTGACTTCGGCCTGCGCGCTCGGCTTCGAGACCGACGGGGTAGCCGGCCAGGCGGCAGGGTCGAGGTCGAGGTCGGCGAACTGCTTGGGATCGAAGACCGGAGACTCTACACCAGCTTTTACCTGGTTGTCGTAGTCGCGCATCAGGCGCAGGCCGACCTTGAACAGCATGGCCAGGGCCACTAGG
>JBFKAF010000191.1:0-6346 GCA_041621735.1 Pseudomonas sp. | reverse complement strand
GCAGGCACAGCGCGGCGACAATCTCGGTGTGTTGCGCGACCCACACCTGGTCCTCATGGCGGGCCCGCATTGGCGAACGATGGCTGCGGTAGAACTTGTCCGCCAGCGGCTTGAGTGGCGCGGGGAGGACGCGGTAGTGCAGATCGTGCATGCGTATGGGCCAGGTATCGTCGATGCATGGGGGCGGGATTAAATGTCCAGCAGCAGGCGCAGGGCCTGCGCTGGACGGATGACTCAGGCGTCTGCAGAGTGACTTCCCAGAATGGTTTTACTGGTGGCTTTGCCTTTTTTCGCCATGCGTTTTTCATGGGCGGTTTTCAGGGGCTTTTTCTTCGCCTGTTTCTTTGCATCCATACCTTTGCTCATGATCTTCACCTTTGTCTAATTCGCGGTTGAGGAAGGCGGTAGTCGAAGGGTTTTCCGGGGCATTCCCACCTCCCAAGCTGCATGAGCCTGCATGGATTGAAAGTCGCTACTGCTCCTCTCAGAATAGCTGAGCGATACAGCCTGCACGCTAGATTTTTATCCCGTTGTGATAACCGCCATGGTTGCAGGGGGGCACCTATGCTTATGATTAAGCGGGGTCGAATAACGGTTCATTGAGTTTCCTGAGTTGCTCGAAGACTGCGTCGAACCCTGATTGCCTTATGCGCGTTGCCGCAAGCGCCTCTACGCTGTATGTCACGCAGCCCTCCAGATGATCGAGAAGTAGGCAGGACGATGGCGTTGATTGGAGAACCCCTGGTATACGCAGCGCAGACTGCCATTGGCCAGGTGCGGGAGCACAACGAAGATGCGCTGTTGTGCTGCCCTGAGTTGAGTCTATGGGCGGTCGCCGATGGCATGGGTGGGCACCGGCGCGGTGAAGTGGCCAGTGCCCTGGCGCTGCAAACGCTGCGTGGCGCCTGTGCCGCAGGGCAGGATTTGCTTAGCGCCGTACATGCGGCCAATTGCGCCATCCTCGCCGCTGCCGAGCATGATGCCGAATGCCGCGGGATGGGCACTACCCTGGTCGCCGTACGCTTTTCGGGGGTCGATTTCGAGATTGCCTGGGTGGGCGACAGCCGCGCCTATCGCGTCGATGCCGACGGCATCAGCGGCTTGAGTCGGGATCACAGCTGGGTGCAATCGATGATCGATGCAGGCGAAATGAGCGTCGAAGAGGCGCGCTGCCACCCTCAGCGTAATGTCATTTTGCAGTGCCTGGGGCGTGACGATCAGCTTCTCGAAATCGGCCAGGTGCGCGGCAGTCTAGGGCCGCATGAGCTGCTGTTGCTGTGCAGCGATGGGTTGACCGGGGAGTTGAGCGACGCGCAAATTCAGCAGCTGTGTGCCGGCGCCGACAGCCTCGACGAACTGGTGGAACAGCTGATTGCCCAGGCCAACCAGATGGGTGGTCATGACAATATCTCTTGCGTCGTACTCGGCTGCGCCGCACCGCAGCCGGTGTCCGAACCGCAGTCGCGCGGTTTTCTCAGCAGATTATTCAAACCCCTAACGAAGTGATCACTCGGTGTGTTTGTCCCAGATGAATGAAGATCTGATTGAAATTCCTGGCTACCGCATGCATGGCCGCCTGGGGAAGGGCGGGATGGCCGAGGTGTACCTGGCCACCCAGCTCTCGTTGCACCGCAAGGTCGCGGTGAAGGTGTTGCTCAACGCCGACGACCAGGCGTTCAGTCAGCGCTTCATCAAGGAGGGTCACATAGTGGCCGGCCTGCATCACCCCTCGATCATCACCATCCATGACATCGACAGGCTCGCCGACGGCCGCCATTACCTGGCGATGGAGTTCGTCTCCGGTGGCGATCTGGCCCAGCACAAGGGTGAGGTCTTTGCGCCGCAACGGGCGTTGCAGATAGTTCGCCAGATCGCCAGCGGTCTGGCCGTGGTGCATGACCAGGGTTTGGTGCATCGCGACATCAAACCGGCCAACATCCTCTTTCGTGATGACGGCACTGCGGTGATCAGCGACTTTGGCGTGGCCAAGGAAGTGGCGCTGGATCACGACGTCACTCAGTCCGGTGTCGCCGTCGGCAGTCCGGCTTACAGCAGCCCGGAGCAGGCCCAGTGTCAGCCGCTGGATGCGCGTTGTGACATTTACAGCCTCGGCGTGATCCTGCTGGAGATGCTCACCGGCAGTAACCCCTATCGCGGCGGCAACTACACCGAGACCGTGATGAATCACGTGCAGATGCCGCTACCCAGCTTGCCGGAGCAGCTGCACAGCTACCAATGGTTGCTCGAACGCATGCTGGCCAAGCACCCGGACGAGCGCTTTGCCGACTGCCGGGTATTGCTCGCCAGTCTGGATGAGTTGCAGGCGTTCGACCCGGATAGCACCCGCATCGCCCCTGGGCTCAAGTTGGAGCAGGTGCATGCCCGCACGGGGGCGAGTGCGCGAAGTAAAGTTCTGCCCTGGGCGCTGCTTGGCGTCCTCATGTTGAGTGGTGCTGGCTGGGCGGGTTACTACGGTTACCAACAGATGCAGATCGCCGACTTTATCGCCCAAGCCGAGCAGCGCTTGGGCGAAGGTAAGCTGCTCGAACCGCCGCAGAATAACGCCGACTACTATTTCCGCCAGGCGCTGTTGCTCGATCAAGACAACGCCCAAGCCCTGGAGGGCCTGCATCGGGTGTTACTGGCGCGAATCGACGGTTATCTGCAGCGCGCCGAACAGCGCCTTGTGGAAGATCGACTATTGTTGCCCGAGGATGACAGTGCGACCTTCTATTTTCGTCAGGTGCTGGCCTGGCAGCCGGAGAACCTATTGGCCCTGGCGGGTATCAATCGCGTGGCGCAGCGCTTTATCGAGCAAAGCCAACAGGCTTATGGACGCCGCGAGTACAGAATGGCCTTGGAGTACATCAAGCAGGGGCTGGAAGTGGAACCGGCCAATGAAACCCTGCTAGAACTCTATGATGCACATGAGCGCCGGGTGCAGTTGGCCCAGGCACGGCGGGTGCCGGCCAGTAAACCTGCCGGGCGAGCAAGCAGCTCGCAGAATCAGGGCACGCAGAACCCGATCAAGCGGCTGTGGAACAACATCTTCAACAAGTGAGTGGGGTGAGCCCATGCTTCGCTGGCAGTCACTGACAGCGGCCTAAGGCGACAGTGGCACGCGTTTATGGATTGCGATTGATTGGCCCTGCATCACTTACCCAAGGTAAATGCCAAACATGCTCAGGATTCATTTCAGCGACAATCGCCAAGCGCCGATCTGGCTGGTCGAGGAGCGCCTGACTATAGGTCAGGACAGTCGCAACAATCTGGTGCTGGCCGATCTAGGCATTAGCCCTTTCCATGCCGAACTCCGTCAGGACCACGGTTATTACTACCTCACCGACTGTGGTAGCCAGGCGGGTACCTTGGTTAATGGCGAGCGTATTACCGCGCGCTATCAGCTACGCAGCAACGACTGCGTGCGCCTGGGCGCGGTGGAGTTGTTGTTCGTAGACCCCGCCAAAGGCAAGGCGCAGAGCGGGAACAGCGCGCGCTGGTTTTTGCAGGTGGTCAAGGGCGAGCATGAGGGCAAGAAATTTCACGTCCACGGCTCGATGACGTTCGGCCGCTCGTCCAAGTGTGAACTGTGTTTCAGCGACATGGAGCTGTCGCGTCGGCATTGTGAGTTCTTTCTCAAGGATGATGTGCTGGAGGTCAAGGATCTGGCCTCGGCCAACGGCGTGCAGGTCAACCAGCAGAAGGTCGCTACGGCCGTTCTGCAGCCTGGCGATCAACTGAAAATGGGCTCGGTGACGCTGCTGGTGATCGGCCCCAAGGTGACAGTCGCGCAAGCCGATGATGAAGATGCCACGGTCTTTATGCGCGCCGTCGATTTGCCCAAACCGGGCAAAAGCAAACCCCAGGTCAGTCATGCGGGTGCCAGTAATCCGCTGCGGTCTGCCGCTCAACTCGGTTCAGCGCCGGTCGTGCCGCAAAAGCCAGGGTTCAATAGCCGTCTATTGGCAGCAGTGGCGATTGTATTGGCCGGGGTGGCGGCGACGCTGGCGTTCAACAGCTTGCTCTGATCCAGGTCGGGCATGCCGGCTACGGTGATTGGCAGAACAGAGGTGCCAGCCTTTAGCCTCGCTTCGCAGTGTCAGGCTGGTTGTCCTTTATCGCGTTAGACATCCGCTGTGAAGGGGCCGTCAGCGCGCGTCTGATCCGCTCGTAATCCTCGTAGGGCAGACCGCTACGACTGAGCAGTTCCAGGGAGAATTGCTTGATCTCGGCATCGCTGTAAGGGCGCTCGGCAGGATCGGGCTGGCTGGCACAGCCGCCGAGCAGCAGCACGGTGAGCGAGAGGGTAAGGAGGGATTTCATCGGGGCACCTGTCGGATACGGCATCAACGCACTGGCGACAGGGTATGCAGGGCTAGGTTCTGATAGAAATCATTCACTTCGATAGTGAATATCGCGCTCTGCCGCATAGTGTGCCCAGACGTCCAGGAGCATCTGTTGAGCCATGGGCTGCGTGTCGCGCTACCCCGGCCGTGGCAAGCGCGGGGCGCGGCGCTGTCTTAGAGTTGGGCGGGGCTGGCAGCGCCCAGGCCAATGGATGCGGCATTGTCTTCGAGGGGAACGGCCATCAGCGGCGAGTTATTCACCCAAACGTCATCGATTACGATGGTCTTGCCGATGTCTTCGTTGTCGGCGGCCACCAGCAGGTAATAGGTGCCATCTTCCGGTGCCTCGCCATCCCAGCCCAGGCTCGCCTGACCAACCAGCGTCGAGGCGCGTGATGGCGTGTTGGCGATCACCGAACCGTAGCTGTCGAGCAGCAGCGCGCGGGGTTTGAGGGCGAACTTGCTGACGCCCAGGCACGCTTTGTTGCATGGCGTGCTGAGGTTCAGGGTATAGCGCTCGCCCTTTTTCAGCTGCAGCGAGAACACCCGGTAGTTGGAAATCGCGGCGCCAAAATCCATGCGCGGTTCGTTGGCCGTGATCGACCACTTCGCCGGCAACGGAATCGGCCGGACATTGTGGATGGCCTCGAGGTTGCTCTTGGCAATCGAATCGCCGCCGGTCCTGGCGGGCTGCTCTTGAGGCGAGTGCGAGTCGCTGGCGCAGGCGCCCAGCAACAGGCAGGCGGTCAGGGTGAATAGCTTATACAAGGTGAAACTCCTGTGTGACGACGTCCATGGGTACTCTTCGTGCGTCCCGGCACAATAGCCGGCCATTCTACCCTTTCCGCCCTCTGCCGAGGGTGATCGATGCCACGCTCTGTGTTATGTGCGGTGCCAGGCTTAAGCGTGCCGGTGTTTGACTCTAGGGCCAATTCCAGCCGCCTTGTGCAGGCCTCAGTCGTGAATGGCCGGACCCGCAGGGCTATTCGGGCGCTCGCGGTCGAGCTGTAACAGGTCTTCGCGGCTCAGCCACAGCTCGCGCCGCGCGAGTGGCGTCCCAGCGGGCAACAAGGGATTGTCCAGTTCGAGGATGCGGCGCTGCGACAGCTTGGCCAGGCGCAGGCTTGCGCCGTAGTGGTGCATGAACAGCCGGTCGAACGAACCGTCGAGCAGGGCGCGCTCCAGCCCCAGGCGTAGGGTTTCGGCTAACTGCGGGTTGCGCCGCGAGACGAAGAAGTACGAAGCGGTGGGGTAGTGCAGGACCAGGTAAGGGTCGACCACCAAGTCCAGTGGCGGCTGGCTGTCGACCTCGTCCCAGATTTCCAGCAACGAGCGGGGGAAATAGTCGAAACGCCCGGCTGTCAGCATGCGGAACAGGCTCTCGTAACTGGAGCTGGCGACGACAGGCAGGTCGTTATGTTCGAGAATTTTCCGATCGGGCCAGTCATGCCCCTGACCGGCGCGCAGCTGGTGCAGGTCGGCCAGGCTGTGGACGGCCTTGAGTCGGTGCTGCTGGCCCTTCGGCAACAGTGCAATGCGCCAACCCATGAGGCCCTTGTCGATGCCGATGCGCACGGGCAGCAGACGGGCTTCACGTTCGGCGCTGGTCATCGACCAGACCACGTCCACACCGTGATTATGCTCCAGCTCGATCAGCGCGCGCTGCTGCTCCATGCTGAGCACCGAGGGTTGCAGCTTCTGCTCGCTGCCGGCTTTGTCCAGCGCCAGTTGCAGCAGTTCCAGAACGTAGCTGTCACGGTACTCGTAGCCGCTGAACGAACGCGGGTAGCGCACCGTCTGTGGCTCGGCCAGCAACGGCGCAGCAGTGCACAGGGCCAGCAGCAGGAGTAGCCTGCTACCCCTGCGTTGAGCCGTCTTGCTGTGCCTGCCTAGTCCCTGTGCCCTCAACGCTTACCCCGGCAGTCCTTGGTCTGAGTCGGAGGGCAGTATTACAGCCCTTTGCCGCGCTGGCGATGCAGGGGGTTGCCCACGGCCCGAAT
>JBFKAF010000190.1:0-6360 GCA_041621735.1 Pseudomonas sp. | reverse complement strand
GAGGCCGACAGCGGTATCTTCCTGCAAATCGTCCTCAAAGGCCTGGGCGGCGTGACAGGCAACAAGGTTGAAACTTTCCTCGACCAAGGCATTCAAGGTTATCGTGAACGTGAAGATCAAGCTTTCTGATTGTCTGCGCCCGCTGCTGTTGGGCGCAGTGTTTCTGGGTGCCGCGGCGCAGGCCGAGGTACAACCACTCAACCGCGTCGTGGCGATTGTCGACAACGACGTGATCATGCAGAGCCAACTGGATGCACGCGTTCGCGAGGTGCAGCAAACCATCGCCAAGCGTGGCGCGGCCGTGCCGCCGGAAAACGTGCTCAGCCAGCAAGTGCTGGAACGCCTGATCATCGAAAATATCCAGCTACAGATCGGTGACCGCTCCGGCATTCGCATCACCGATGAAGAACTCAACCAGGCGATCGGCACCATCGCCCAGCGCAACGGCATGAGCATCGAGCAGTTCCGAGCCGCCCTATCCAGGGACGGCCTGTCCTTCGCCGACGCCCGTGATCAGGTACGCCGCGAGATGATCATCAGCCGGGTGCGTCAACGCCGAGTGGCCGAGCGCATCCAGGTGAGCGATCAGGAAGTGCAGAACTTCCTCGCCTCCGACCTCGGCAAGCTGCAACTGTCGGAAGAGTTCCGTCTGGCGAACATCCTCATTGCGGTTCCTGAAGGGGCTTCTCCCGAGACCATCCAGACGGCGGATCGCCAGGCGCAGGAACTCTATCAACAGCTGCAACAAGGTGCCGATTTCGCCCAACTGGCGATCGCCCGCTCGGCCAGCGAAACCGCACTGGAAGGTGGCGAGATGGGCTGGCGCAAGGCGGCTCAACTGCCCCCCCCCTTCGACGCCATGATCAGTGCTCTGTCGGTCGGCGAGGTCACCGAGCCGGTACGCACGCCGGGCGGTTTCATCATGCTCAAGCTGCTGGAGAAGCGCGGTGGTGGCGGCAACCAGGTGCGTGACGAGGTCAACGTCCGCCACATCCTGATCAAGCCCAGTGAAATTCGCAGCGAAGCCGAAACCAAGCGCCTGGTCGAGCGTCTTCACCAGCGGGTAAAGGCCGGGGAAGACTTCGCCGAGCTGGCGAAGAGCTTCTCGGAAGATCCGGGCTCGGCGCTGAATGGCGGCCTGCTCAGCTGGATCGACCCGAACGCCCTGGTTCCGGAGTTCCGCGAAGTGATGAATGCCACCCCCAGCGGCGAGTTGTCCAAGCCGTTCAAGAGCACCTACGGCTGGCACATACTGCAAGTCATGGGCCGTCGCGCCACCGATAGCAGCGAGGAGTTCCGTGAGCAACAAGCACTGAACCTGCTGCGCAATCGCAAATACGACGAAGAGCTGCAAGCCTGGTTACGCCAGATCCGCGACGAGGCCTACGTCGAGAGCAAGCTCTAAGCCTGCCCAGTTGGACTCGAGCCCGGTGCCTGCAACTAGCAGCACCGGGCTTTTCCGTTCTGGGTCGCGCACAGCATAAGATAGCGCTCCACCTCCGAATCAATATCCGCCCCGATTGGGTGATCGAGAACTAGCCATGACTGCACAGCCTCTTTTCGCACTGACCCCCGGCGAGCCGGCAGGCATAGGCCCCGACTTGTGCCTGCTGCTCGCGCGTCAGGCACAACCCCATCCGTTAGTTGCCGTCGCCAGTCGTGACCTGCTCGCCGAACGCACCACACAGCTGGGCGTGGCGATTGAGCTGATCCCGGCCGGCCCCGACGCCTGGCCGCAACAACCAAGCCCAGCAGGCAGTCTGTATGTGTGGGATACGCCACTGGCCGCGCCGGTCGTTGCCGGCCAACTGAATCAGGCCAACGCCGCCTACGTCCTGGAGACCCTGAGGCGCGCCGCCCAGGGCTGCCTGGACGGGCATTTCGCCGGAATGATTACCGCGCCGGTGCACAAGGGCGTGATCAACGATGCCGGCATCGCCTTCTCCGGGCACACCGAGTTTCTCGCCGACCTCACCCACACCGAACAAGTAGTGATGATGCTCGCCACCCGCGGCCTGCGCGTAGCCCTGGTGACCACCCACCTGCCGCTCAAGGATGTCGCCGCGGCGATCACCACCGAGCGCCTGGCCCGCGTTACCCGCATCCTGCATGCCGACCTGCGCAATAAGTTCGGCATCGACAAGCCGCGCATTCTGGTCTGCGGCCTCAACCCGCACGCAGGCGAAGGCGGCCATCTGGGCCGCGAGGAAATCGAGACCATCGAACCGGCGCTAGACTTGTTGCGCGGCGAAGGAATCGACTTGATCGGCCCGCTCCCGGCCGACACCCTGTTTACCCCGAAGCACCTCGAACACTGCGACGCGGTGCTGGCCATGTATCACGACCAAGGGCTGCCGGTGCTCAAATTCAAGGGCTTCGGCGCTGCGGTCAACATCACCCTGGGCCTGCCGATCATCCGCACCTCGGTCGATCACGGCACCGCCCTCGATCTGGCCGGTAGCGGCAAGATCGACAGCGGCAGCCTGCAAGTCGCCCTGGAAACCGCCTACGCCATGGCCGCCAGCCGGGCACGACAGAACTGAGGCGTCAGGCCAGTACACCCTGGCCGCACTCGCCCTGAGGCTAAAGGCGGATGGAAAAACACCATCCAGCCCACGCCCTGTTAAACTGCCGCACTTTGCATTCGCTTTAAGCTCGCGGCTTGAAGCTTGGAGCCGTTTGAATGTCCGAACCCTATCAACACCGCGCGCGTAAGCGTTTCGGTCAGAACTTTTTGCACGACGCCGGGGTCATCCACCGCATCCTGCGCGCCATTCATGCCCGCGAAGGCGAGCATTTGCTGGAAATCGGCCCGGGCCAGGGCGCCTTGACCGAAGGCCTGCTCGACAGCGGCGCAAAACTCGATGTTGTCGAGCTGGATCGCGACCTGATCCCGATTCTCAACGCCAAATTCGCCACACAGCCGCGCTTCCAGCTGCATCAGGGCGACGCGCTGAAGTTCGACTTCAATCGCCTGGGTGCGGCGCCCCGCAGCCTGCGGGTGGTCGGTAACCTGCCGTACAACATATCCACGCCGTTGATCTTCCACCTGCTGAGCAATGCCGCGCTGATCCACGACATGCACTTCATGCTGCAGAAAGAAGTGGTCGAGCGCCTGGCCGCCGAGCCCGGTGGCGGCGACTGGGGCCGTTTGTCGATCATGGTGCAGTACCACTGCCGGGTCGAGCACCTGTTCAACGTTGGCCCGGGCGCGTTCAACCCACCGCCCAAGGTCGACTCGGCAATCGTCCGCCTGGTGCCCCACGAGACCCTGCCGTACCCCGCCAAGGACCATCACCTGCTCGAGCGCGTAGTGCGGGAAGCCTTCAACCAGCGCCGCAAGACCCTGCGCAACACGCTCAAAGCCCTGCTGCCCGCGACCGCGATTGAAACGGCCGGAGTTGACGGCAGCCTACGCCCCGAGCAGCTGGATCTGGCAGCCTTCGTGCGCCTGGCCGATCAACTGGCAGAACAGCAGAGCACCCCAGCCACGCCTGACAGCCGCTAAACTGCCTGTTCAGCATACCGAGTCCCAGCACATGCCCGATCCTCGCTATCAGGTCGACGTCAGCGTCGTCACTCGCTACCTGCCGGAGCAGTCGCAGCCGGAGCAAAATCGTTTTGCGTTTGCCTATACCGTGACCATCGTCAATCGCGGTGAGCTATCGGCCAAACTGCTCTCACGCCATTGGCTGATCACCGATGGCGACGGTCGCGTGCAAGAGGTACGTGGCGCCGGCGTGGTGGGACAACAGCCACTGATCGAGCCTGGCGACAGTCATACCTATAGCAGTGGCACGCTGATCGCCACTCACGTCGGCACCATGCAGGGCAGTTATCAAATGCTCGCCGAAGACGGCAAACGCTTCGACGCCGATATCGCGCCATTCCGCCTAGCGGTACCGGGGTCGCTGCACTGATGACCACCTACGCGGTTGGCGACCTGCAGGGCTGCCTCAGCCCCCTCCAGTGCCTCTTGCAACGTGTGGCATTCGACCCCGATAAAGACCGCCTGTGGCTGGTCGGTGATCTGGTCAACCGCGGCCCACAATCGCTGGAAACCCTGCGTTTTCTCTACCGCATGCGCGATGCCGTAACCTGCGTACTGGGCAACCATGACCTGCATCTTCTGGCTGTCGCACAGAACATTGAACGTCTGAAAAAGGCCGACACCTTACGCGAAATTCTCGACGCACCCGATCGCGACGAACTGCTCGACTGGCTGCGCCATCAGAAGCTGCTGCATTACGACGCCGAGCGTGACACCGCCCTGGTGCATGCCGGGATTCCTCCGCAATGGACCCTGGCAAAAGCGCTCAAGCGCGCGAGCGAGGTCGAGGAAGCGCTACGCGACGACGCCCGCTTCCCGCTGTTTCTCGACGGTATGTACGGCAATGAGCCCGCCCGCTGGGACAGGGAACTGCATGGTATCCCCCGCCTACGGGTGATCACCAACTGCTTCACGCGCATGCGTTTCTGCAGCGCAGACGGTACTCTGGACCTGAAGAGCAAAGAAGGCGTCGAAAGCGCGCCGCCTGGCTATGCCCCCTGGTTCAGCCATCGCGAGCGCAAGACCCGTGGACAGAAGATCATCTTCGGCCACTGGGCAGCGCTGGAAGGCCAGTGCAATGAACCCGGCCTGTTTGCCCTGGACACTGGCTGTGTGTGGGGCGGCGCCATGACCCTATTGAATATCGACAGCGGCGAGCGACACCGCTGTGACTGTAACCAGGAGCACCCATGAGCGACTTCAAACGCATCCCCCCGGAGCAGGCCAAGGCCTTGCGCGAACAAGGCGCAGTGGTGGTCGATATCCGCGACCCTGAGAGTTTTTCCCACGGCCACATCGCCGGCTCGCAGCACCTGGACAATCACTCACTGCACGACTTTATCGCCAAGGCCGACCTCGACAAGCCGCTGATCGTCGCCTGCTACCATGGCAACTCCAGTCAGAGCGCCGCCGCCTATCTGGTCGGCCAGGGGTTTTCCGAGGTGTACAGCCTGGATGGCGGCTTCGAACTGTGGCGCGCCACTTATCCCGAAGACTCCACACAAGCGCAGCCCGAATAAATATTTATTTGGGAGCCCAAACCGCACTGTCACTGGGCTGCCGCCCTCTCCTGACGAACGGTAATATCTTGTTATCGTTCGCCGCCCCTTGACCTCGCCGATTCCGAACTATCCTTTAGCTCAGGCCATCCAAAACAAGGTAGAGCCGGCCAACCGGCATCCGGGCCATCGGTAAGACCTTTTGGTGTACTGGGGGAGTTCTTTCGACTGATTCGTCAGCCGGCTACCAGCACCCGCACGACCGATCCCGCGCCGGCTCCTAGCATTGAGCGAGGTGACGTCATGACCATTTTCAGCCACTTCCAGCAGCGCTTCGAAGCGACTCGGCAAGAGGAGTACTCTCTGCAGGAGTACCTTGAGCTATGCAAGCAGGACCGCAGCGCTTATGCCACTGCTGCCGAACGCCTGTTGATGGCCATAGGCGAGCCAGAGCTACTCGACACGTCGAGCAACTCGCGGCTGTCACGGATCTTCTCCAACAAGGTCATCCGCCGTTACCCGGCCTTCGCCGACTTCCATGGCATGGAAGAGTGCATCGACCAGATCGTCTCCTACTTCCGCCACGCCGCTCAGGGCCTGGAGGAGAAGAAACAAATCCTCTACCTGCTCGGCCCGGTTGGTGGCGGTAAATCCTCGCTGGCGGAGAAGCTCAAGCAACTGATGGAGAAGGTACCCTTCTATGCGATCAAGGGTTCGCCGGTGTTCGAGTCGCCACTCGGCCTATTCAGCGCGACCGAGGACGGCGCCATCCTCGAAGAGGACTACGGCATCCCACAGCGCTTTCTCAATAGCATCATGTCGCCCTGGGCGACCAAGCGCCTGGCCGAGTTTGGCGGCGACATCAGCCAATTCCGCGTGGTCAAACTCTACCCCTCGATTCTCAACCAGATCGCCGTAGCCAAAACCGAGCCGGGCGACGAGAACAACCAGGACATCTCGGCCCTGGTCGGCAAGGTGGATATCCGCAAACTGGAAGAATTCCCGCAGAACGATGCCGACGCCTACAGCTTCTCCGGTGCCCTGTGCCGCGCCAACCAGGGCCTGATGGAGTTCGTCGAGATGTTCAAGGCACCGATCAAGGTGCTGCACCCACTGCTGACCGCCACCCAGGAAGGCAACTACAACAGCACCGAAGGTCTCGGCGCAATTCCCTACAGCGGCATTCTCCTGGCCCACTCCAACGAGTCGGAATGGCACAACTTCCGCAACAACAAGAACAACGAGGCGTTCATCGACCGTATCTACATCGTCAAGGTGCCGTACTGCCTGCGCGTGACCGATGAAATAAAG
>JBFKAF010000189.1:0-6382 GCA_041621735.1 Pseudomonas sp. | reverse complement strand
GCGTTTCAGTTCGTTGGGCAGGTAGCCCTGCTCATCGACCTGGCCGGCGGCGACCCGGAACTGCGCGACGGACCAGTCGAACAGGTCGCGACGGTTACTGATCACAGCAGCGGCCATCACCGACCAGGCGGCCCAGTAGCTGTGGTTGTTGACCTTCTGCAGCGGCAGGTCGCTCCAGTCGTCCACGCTCTGCTCGGCCAGACGCACGAACCAGGCCTCGATCCGTTGAGTCTGCTCGGGGTAGGGCGCCAGCGGTTGCGAGCTGGAGAACTTCAGGCGCAGGTAGGCGCCAGCCAGGCTGCCCAGGGCCCATTTGCGCATCGACTTGCCGGTATGGGTGAACTCGCTGGCGAGCAGTGCATCGGCCTCGGCCCAGCTGTCCAGCCAGCCCAGGGCGCAACTCAGCTGTTGCGGGCGGCCATCGCGCATGTAGCGCATGACCTGTTGGCTGACCCCGCGTTCCAGCTCGGTGATGCTCGCGGTCTGCTCGCGGAAGGCCCGCTCGGCCTTGCGGTTGAGGGTGGTCCTGGCCTGGTCCGAGCCCTCGTATTTACTGCGAAACAGCAGCTTGCCGGTGTAGGGCGTAGGCGTGCGCGGGCAGGCCTCGGCCTGGCCCTGTTTCTGCTGCTGTTTCTGCGGCTGCGGTACCGGCGCGTAGTAGCCCGACGGCGGGCTCAGCGGGGCCGCGGCCTCGACGGTCAGGCCGCACAGGCTCAGGCTGAACAGGCAGGGGGCGATGAGGCGGGCGATGCGCATAGTCTCAACCCCCGCTCTTGGCCGTCAGCTTGCCGCCGCTGGCAAAACTGCTGCGTTTGCACAGCTTGGCGTCCACCGTGAGCGCCTGGCCAGCGGCGGCGGGCCCCTGGATATCCAGCGCCAGGAGGTTCTGCTCGGCCCAGTCCTGCTGGTCGCGCAGCTCGAAGGCGAAGCGCCCATTGGTCTCGACGGTGTCGGTTTTTTCCAGCTTGAGTTTTTCCCGGCGGCCGTTCATGTACCACAGGGTGGCCTCGAGGACTTTCACCGAGGGGTCGCTGAAACGGATGTCCATCTGGTAAGCGTCGCTGCGCAGGGCCAGCAACTGCTGCTGACCATTGACCAGCACCTCGTTGCGCCCGGGACGCAGCCGGGTCTGGTTGGCCAGCACGGCCGGCTTGCCCTCGCAGCCGTTATCCAGCAGGGCCATCATCTGCCGATAGACCTTGTCCTGATCCAGGCTGTACAGCGGGGAAAATTCCCAGATCAGCACCTTCGGCGGGCTCTGCTGAAATTCGTCACTGGCCAGGTACTCGAGCATGGCGCCTTCCAGGCCGCCGCCGGGTGCCGCGACGTTGAGCACGTCGGCGCCGATGTACTGCTGCAGAAAGCCGCCGAAGTTGTAGTTCTTGCCGCTGTGGCTGGTGCCGACCAGGGTGATCTGCGGGGTGCTGGCCTCGCCGAACAGGTCGTCGCCGCTACTCTCGTCCTTCGGCTCGGTGCTGAACTGGTCGGTGTACTGGGTGGCGTAGCTGGTGCCGCACAGTTGCCCGGCGACGTTATGCAGGGTGCCGGTCTTGCCCATGATGCCTTCCTTGCGGGTGACGAACTCACGTCGCGGCACCTCGGCAAAGGCCGGGATACGCTTGACCTCGTCGGCCACCAGGCGCGCGGTGCGTTGCGCGCCATAGGGGCTCCAGTGCTGGTCGCCGCGAAAGTAGAACGGCTGCTCATGCTGCTCGTCGGTGAGCGGCGTCAGGTCGGGCACCCACAGGCCCAGCTGCTGGAATTTCTGCAGGGTGGCGCGGTAGCTGTGCAGGGCCTTGGCGTAGTCGAAGCGGGCGTAGTCCTGCGGGTTCAATTTGCGGCGATTGACCAGGCCACGGGTCGGTTGATAGACCACCAGCAGTTCGACCCCTTTGCTCTTCAAGGCATCGCGCAGCTCCTTGAGCATGCGATAGCCGGCGGCCGTGGTGCCGAATTCGGTGCGCAGGTCTTCCTGGGTGCGGAACAGCCAGTCGTCCTGGGCTTGCACCAGGGTCAGGAAATTCTGCTGATAGCGGCTGGTGTAGCGGCTGGCGTCGTGGGCCGCCGGGCACAGGCTGTCGATGGGCTCGGCGCTGAAGCTCGGCCCGCCAGCCGGCAGCCCGGTCGGGGTCGCTGGCGCCGCCTGCAGGCCGCTGGCGATGGCGCCGATGGCGACGCCGAGGGTGCCGAGCACGATGCGTTGGGTCAGGGCTGTGCGTTTCAGGTTTGCAGCTTGCATGGGGCTTCCTCAGTCCTGGAGTTCGGCTTGGCGTTCGACGGGGTCGATCAGCACGGCTTTCTGTTGGCGCACCAAGAGGTCGAGGATCTCTTCCTGGCGCTCGCCGAGGACCCCGCTGAAGCTGATGCCGGTCGATTTGCTCGGCGCCATCAGGTCGACCCGATAGAGCTCGACGCTCAGCGGCGAGTCGATCGACAGCGGCCCGGAGCCGTTGCCGGCCAGGCGGCCGCCGACCAGCAGCATCGACACCTGGGTGTCGAAGGGGTCGAGGGCGATGTTGCGGTCGGTGTCGCTGAGGTCCTTGATGTGCCCGTAGACGCCGGTCAGGCCGTTGCTGATCGACAGGTTTTCGTACAGGCGCATGTTGACGCTGTTGCGCAGGCGGATGCCGTGGCGCAGGTTGCCGATGATGCGGTTGCCCCACAGCAGATTGTCCGGGCTCTCGTACACCGTGATGCCGTCGGAGTGGTTGCGGTAGATCTGGTTGTAGGCGACCAGGTTGTTGACGCTGTTACGGTCGATCACCAGGCCGGAGAGCTTGTTGTCGTAGACCCGGTTATTGAAGATCCAGCTGTCGTTGACCTCGCGGGAGATGATGATGCCGTGCTTCTTCTGGGTGCCGTGCACCTCATTGTCGGCGATGATCAGGCCGTGCGAGCGGTCGTGCGGGTCGATGCCGTAGACCACGTTGTCGCGGTAAGTGTTGCCCTTGATCACCACGTCGCGGGCTTCGTAGCAGTAGAAGCCGTAGTACATGTCGACGAAATCGGAGTCGATCAGCCAGCCGCTGGGTTCGGCGCGCTGCATGCGCTTGTGCATGTTCGGCGTGTACTGGGAAATACTCACGCCGTAGGACTTGCTGGTCTGGTAACCGAAGCTGGTCAGGGTGCTGTTGACTATATAGGTCTCGGTGCCGCCCCAGGCCAGCAGGAAGGGGCGAAATTCGCTGGCTTTGCGGAAGGTCGCCGGGCCGTTGTCGGCCTCGCGCCAGGCGCTGATCTTGCTGTCGGTGACGAACAGCTGGCCATCGTTGACCAGGAAGGCGCCGCGCTCCTGGGACAGGCGCAGTTCCTCGGTCTGCTGGTCGATATGCAGGGTCGCGCCTGCGGCCACCACGATCGGCAGGCGCGCCAGGTAGACCCCCGGCGCGCTGCTGCTGAAGTACTGTTGCGGCAGCTGGCTGGCCAGCTGGGTCAGGTTGACGTAGCCGCCTTCGATGAAAATAGCCTGGGGAATGCCGTGCTGGCGCTTGACCCATTCGGCCATGCGGTTGTCGCCGCCGATAAAGTCTTTCAGCGCGTCTTGCTGGAGCATGCGCCGCAGCGTGACGCGGCCGCCCGGCTTGCGCAGGATCTTCGCCTGCACCGCCTCTGCGGTGTAGCCGCTGAGGTCCGGCAGTTGCGGCGGGTCGATGTTCAGCGGCTCGACCGGCGGGCTGGTCACGGTGTAGGTCTTGGCCGTGTGCAGTTCCTGGGTGGTCTGCGGAGCCTTGGCATCCGCCAGGCTCCAGCCGCTGACCAGCAGCAGGGCGCCGGCCAGCCAGGGCAGTGCGCGCGTGCGTGCGTGGGGCATGCGGTGCTTGAGTTTCATAGGTTGTGCATTCCCGGTTTGCATCAGTAGCGCCAGATGACGTCGACGAAGGCGCGGTGCATCAGCGAGTCGGCGTCGCTGCCGTAGGCATCGCCCGGCTTGAAGGCGCCACCGCGAAAGCGCACTAGCGCCGAGGGCTCGTCGATCGCCTGGCTCAGCGAGGCCGGCAGCAGGCCCTGCTTGAAATACTTGGTGACCACCAGGTCGACTTCCTGACCGAGGTCCTTGTCGCCATTGACCAGGCTGGCATTGATGCCGCTGTCGCCGATCGGCTGTTCGCCGTCGACCCGCCACAAACGGTGGTACACCAGGCTGGCGTCGTAGTCCTCGCGCAACTGCCAGGAACCGAACAGGGTGGCGGCCTGCAGGTTGCTCAACTCGCCGCGAAAGGCCTCGCCGAAGCGGTGCACGCGCGAGCGGGTGCCGGTGAAGCTGGAGCGGTTACTCTGCAGCCCGGTCTGTTGATAGTTGCCCGAACCGTCGTCGCCACCGCCGCCGCTGCCCCGGGCGTAGGCCGCGCCGATCTGCCAGCTGGGGTCCAGGCGCAGGCGGATGCCCAGGTCGGTGCCCCAGGCGTTGACGTCGCCGCTCTGTTTACCGCTGGCAATGCGCTGATCGCCGCTGCCGGTGGTGCTCAGGCGCTGGCGATCACCGCTCAGCCAGGCCAGGCTGGCCCAGTAGTTGATTGGGTTCTGGTTGCGGAAGTTGTAGGCATCGCTGTTGGCGGACAGGCCCAGCCAGGTGAGGTCGCCGGTACTGCGCTTGTCCAGCTCGTCGACCGCTTCACCGGGGCTGCGCAACTGGCCGTCGTCGCGGCTGTGGTGGGCGTTCACTCCCAGCCAATGGCCGGGGGTCCACTGCGTGGCGACATCGGCGAACAGGTGCAGGCGATCCTCGTCTTCCGGGGCCAGCTCGTCGAGGTCGCTGCGGTACTCGCTGAAGCGCTCGGCCACGCCCAGGTTGGCGCGCAGCAGGGTGGTGTCGAAGGTCCAGTTCAGCGCCTCGATGTTAGTGTCGCGCCACTGGCTGTCGTCGTTGCGCAGGCGCTGGCGACCGAAACGCAGCTGCTCGCCGGGGTAGGCGGTGAGGCCGGAGTAGCCGAGCCAGAATTCGCGCAGGGCCAGGTAGCTCTTGTCGGGTTGCCGGCTGTCGTTGCCGCTGACGGAGTCACTGTCGCCGGTAGTGGCTTGCAGGGTGTCGGTTTCGATGATGTCGCTGGCGCTCACGGCCTGGCCCATGGCATAGGCGCTCCAGTTGCCGCGCTGGCCATAGACCCAGGGGCGCAGGTCGAGGCCGAGGCCCTGGACATCGCCGCCATCGCGGGTGCCGAGGTCGCGGTCATCCTCCGATTGCGCGGTGATCTTCACATCGAGGCCGAAATGCTTGTCGTTACTCGGCGCGGCCCAGACTATCTGGCTGGAGAGCAGGGTGGCGCTCAGGCCGAGACTGGCGTTCATCCAGTGCTTGCGTTTCATTGCGAGTCCTCTGCGGTTTGGCTGAGCCCGGCTTGGCGGGCGAGTGCGTCCTGCTGGAAGCTGCCGCGTAGCTGCTGTTCTTCGCTTAGCAGGCGTTGCGCTTCGGCGCGCGCGGCGGCGGATAGCTGCGGTTCGATTTCCGCGGCCAGCAGCGGCGCTTCGGGTTTTTCGCGGAGCACCGCCAGCTGGCTGAACACGTAGGCGTTGACCAGGTTGGGCTTGATCCCGCGCCCCTGGCTGAACAGCTGGGCGAGGGCGAAGTCGGCGCTGTTCTGGCCACCGCGCGCGGCGGTGAGCAGGTGCTGCAGGGCTTGCTCGGGGTCGACATGACCGAGGTAGCCACGGCGATACAGCTGGCCGAGGTAATAGTGGGCGCTGACTTCGCTGGCGGCCGCCTTGAGCAGGTGCTGCTCGGCTTTCTGCGGGTTCCTCGGCAATAGCTTGCCCTCGTAATACAGCTTGCCCAGCAGCAGTTCCGCGCGCGGCAGTGCCGCATCGCGACCCTGTTCGAGGTAACCGAGCAGCTGCTCGATGTCACCCAGGCCGGGAAAGTCGTAGAGCAGCTGGGCCAGGCTGACCCAGGCGGCGGGGTAGCTCGGGGCGATCCGCTCGAGCAGCTGTTGCGCGGTTTTCTGGTCCGGCGTACCCAGCGCCGGGTCGGCCAGTACCTGGGCCACGTCGTCGACCCGCTGCGCCGGCACCGCGCCGCTGCGGTAGGCGCTCTGCAATTGCTCCAGCAGCGCGGCCTGCCGCTCGCCCTGGCCGCGCTTCTGGTACACGCTGGCCAGTTCCACGTAGCACAGATCCGCGCTGCTCAGCGCCTGCTTGCAGATGCGCTCTACATCATCCAGATGCTGGTCGTAGCTGCCCTGGGCGCGATAGAGCATCAGCTGGGCCAGTTCGGCCTGCGGGTAGCCGGCGGCACGCCACTGGTCGATGCGCTGTTGCACGCTGACCGCGGGGAAACTCTGCGGGTACTGCAGGTAGAGCAGGGTCAGGGGCAGCAGGGCGCTGTCTTGACCGCCTTTGAGGGCCTGTTCGAGCAATTGCTCGGCCTCCTGGCGTTCGCTGGCGCTGG
>JBFKAF010000188.1:0-6426 GCA_041621735.1 Pseudomonas sp. | reverse complement strand
TTCCATTGGCGTGGCCCGCGCTGGAACCGGGTAGGTTGCTAAAGGCGTGCAGTGATGTACGTCGTAGAGGAATGACTGTCCTCGACAGAACCCGGCTTACAGATCGACTCTCCACCTTTTTTCTAGCCTGCGCTTCACCTTTAATCCCGCCTTTTTAAGACCGAAAAAATCTTACTCTTAATAAATCACTTTAAGTTTGAAGTTCACCCTGCTGTTGCGTCTGAATTTTAGCTGGTGCGCTTCTCGTCATCCTGTGTTTTTACCCCGCCTTAGTTTGCTAAATCGCCGTTCTATAAGGGTTTTTCCCCCGTGGCGCGCCTTGACGGTGGGGTGTGCCCGTTCCTATAGTGTGCGTAGGTGGTAAAAAGTGGCATGAAGTGGGTTTTTTAGGGCATGGATAGCCAATAAAGGGGGAGGCGCAGTCGTGTTTCGTGGAGCTAACGCCATCAGTCTCGACGCCAAAGGGCGACTCGCGATGCCAAGTCGGTATCGGGACGAGCTCGTGTCGCGTTGTGCGGGTCAGCTCATCGTTACCATCGACGCTATCGACCCCTGCCTTTGTGTCTATCCGCTGGCCGAGTGGGAAGTGATCGAGAGCAAGTTGCGTGAGTTGGCGTCCTTCCGTGAGGAGAACCGCCGCTTGCAGCGATTGCTGATCGGCAATGCCGTCGACCTGGAGCTGGATGCCAGCGGTCGTTTTCTGGTGCCGCCACGTTTGCGTGAGTACGCCAAGCTGGATAAACGCGCGATGCTGGTTGGTCAGCTCAATAAATTTCAACTGTGGGACGAAGACACCTGGAATGCGGTGGCCGATGCCGATTTGGCCGCCATCAAGCAGCCGGGTGCGCTGTCCGACGACTTACGTGACCTGATCCTGTGACTATGACTAATAGCTTTCGCCATATAACCGTGTTGCTCGAAGAGGCCGTCGAGGGGCTTTGCGTGCGGGCGGATGGCTGCTATCTGGATGGTACCTTCGGGCGGGGTGGACACAGTCGGCTGATCCTTGAAAGGCTGGGGCCTGACGGCCATTTATTGGGGTTCGATAAGGACCCCCTGGCGATTGCGACGGGGAATGCGCTGGCGGCCGAAGACGGCCGCTTTGTCGTTGTGCAGCGTAGTTTTGCGGAACTTGGCCAGGAAACCGCTGTCCGCGGCTTGGCCGGCAAGGTGAGTGGGATTCTCCTCGATCTGGGTGTTTCTTCGCCGCAACTGGATGATGCCGAGCGCGGTTTCAGTTTCCTCAACGACGGGCCGCTGGATATGCGCATGGACCCGAGCCGTGGCGTCAGCGCTGCGCACTGGATTGCCAGCGCCAGTGAAGAGGAAATTGCCCGGGTTTTCAAAGAGTACGGTGAAGAGCGGTTCGCCAAGCGGATGGCGCGCGCCGTGGTCCAGCGGCGGGTCGAACGACCGTTCGAGCGCACCGCCGACTTGGCGCAAGTGCTGACGGTTGCCAACCCGGCATGGGAAAAAGGTAAGAATCCTGCGACTCGTGCCTTTCAGGGTCTGCGGATCTATATCAATAACGAATTGGGCGACCTGGAACACGGTCTCGACGCCGCGCTGGAGGCGCTTGAGGTGGGTGGGCGATTGGTGGTGATCAGCTTCCATTCGCTGGAGGATCGCATCGTCAAACTCTTCATGCGCAAGCATGCCAAGGGCGAGGCGGATAAGTTGCCGCGTGACCTGCCCATCATTCCCGAGGCGTTCCTGCCGCGTCTGAAGCTGATCGGCAAACCGCAGTTCGCTTCGGAAGCCGAGTTGAAAGCCAACCCGCGCTCGCGCAGTGCGGTAATGCGTGTGGCGGAGAAAGTGCGATGAGCGCGCTATTCGCCTCACCTATTCCGCGCGGCAGTCTGCTGATGCTGGTGCTGTTTCTTATGGTGCTCGGTTCGGCCTTGGCGGTGTCTTATAGCGCCCATTGGAATCGTCAGTTGCTCAACGGGTTGTATGCCGAGCTGAGCGTTCGCGACAAGGCGCAGGCCGAATGGGGGCGTTTGATTCTCGAGCAGAGCACTTGGACCGCGCATAATCGAATCGAGGCCCTGGCCCGCGACCAGCTGAGCATGCGTATTCCCGACGCCGCCGAAGTGCGCATGGTGGCGCCATGATCAAGCTCGAAGGCGCCCTCTATCCTTGGCGTTTCCGCTTGGTGCTGTTACTCCTGGCATTGATGGTCGGGGCGATTGCCTGGCGTATCGTCGACTTGCAGGTGGTCGATCGTGACTTCCTGCAGGCCCATGGCGACGCGCGCAGCGTGCGGCATATTCCCATTCCCGCGCACCGTGGCCTGATCACCGACCGTAATGGCGAGCCGTTGGCCGTGAGCACCCCGGTGACTACGTTGTGGGCGAACGGCAAGGAACTGTACAAGGCGCGTGAGCAACTGGGCGCGTTAGCCAAGGCCCTGGGCCAGGATGCCAAGGTCCTGGCGGCACGTTTGGAGCAAAATCGCGAGCGCGAGTTCATGTACCTGGTGCGCGGTCTGACGCCTGACCGGGGCCAGCAGGTGCTCGACCTGAAAGTGCCAGGCGTCTACGCCATCGAGGAGTTCCGGCGTTTCTATCCGGCGGGCGAAGTGGCCGCTCACGTGATCGGCTTTACCGATATCGACGACCGTGGCCGCGAGGGCATGGAACTGGCTTTCGACGAGTGGCTGGCCGGCGTGCCGGGCAAGCGTCAAGTGCTCAAGGATCGTCGTGGTAGCCTGATCAAGGACGTCCAGGTTGCGCAGAACGCCAAGCCGGGTAAGGCCCTGGCGTTGTCTGTCGACCTGCGCCTGCAGTACCTGGCGCATCGCGAGTTGCGCAATGCGCTGGTCGAGTTCGGCGCCAAGGCCGGCAGCCTGGTGATGGTCGATGTGAAGAGCGGTGAAGTGTTGGCCATGGTCAACCAGCCGACCTACAACCCGAACAATCGCCGCAATCTACAGCCGGCGGCCATGCGCAACCGGGCGTTGATCGACGTGTTCGAGCCCGGCTCGACCATGAAGCCCTTCTCGATGAGTGCGGCGCTGCAAAGCGGGCGCTGGAAACCGAGCGACACGGTCGATGTTTACCCGGGCTCGCTGCGCATTGGTCGCTACACCATTCGCGACGTCTCGCGTGCCAATGGTCCGCTGAGTCTCACCGACATCCTGATCAAGTCGAGCAACGTTGGCATGAGCAAGATCGCCTTCGATATCGGTGGTGAGTCGATTTACGCGGTGATGCAGCAGGTTGGTTTGGGCCAGGACACTGGCCTGGGTTTTCCCGGCGAGCGGGTCGGTAATCTGCCGAATCATCGCAACTGGCATCAGGCGGAAACCGCCACGCTGTCCTATGGCTACGGTCTGTCGGTGACCGCCGTCCAGCTGGCGCATGCCTACGCCGTATTGGGCAACAGCGGGCGCATGGTGCCGCTATCGCTGACCCGGGTGGATCGCTTGGATGATGGCGTGCAAGTGATCCCGGAAGATGTCGCCCAGACCCTGCAGGGCATGCTGCAGCAGGTGACCGAGGCTCCCGGCGGCGTGTTCCGCGCCCAGGTGCCGGGCTACCACGTTGCCGGCAAGAGCGGGACGGCGCGCAAGGTGAGTGTGGGCAGCAAAGGTTACCGAGAGAATGCCTACCGCTCGCTGTTCGCCGGTTTCGCCCCAGCGGCCAATCCACGTATCGCGATTGCCGTGGTCATCGACGAGCCGAGCAAGAGTGGCTACTACGGCGGCCTGGTGTCGGCTCCGGTATTTGGCAAGGTGATGGCCGGGGCGCTGCGCCTGATGAACATTGCGCCAGACAACCTGCCGCCGCCCGTCGAGTCGCAGGTGACTGCAGTGAACGCAGATAAAGGAGGGCGTATCTGATGCCCATGCCGCTCAATCAATTACTACCTGAAGCTGCTAGCGCAGAACTGATCCGTGAGTTGACCCTGGATAGCCGCAAGGTGCGTCCGGGCGATTTGTTCCTCGCCGTGCCGGGTGGCCAGCAGGACGGCCGCCTGCATATTGCCGATGCGATTGCGCGGGGCGCCGCCGCGGTGGCCTATGAGGCCGACGGTGCGCCGCCCCTCGTACCCGGCAATGCCGAACTGGTGGCGATCAAGGGGTTGGCCGGGCAGCTGTCGGCGATCGCCGGGCGCTTCTATGGCGAACCGAGCCGCGGGCTGCATCTGGTCGGCATTACCGGCACCAACGGTAAAACCAGCGTCAGCCAGCTACTGGCCCAGGCGCTGGATCTGCTCGGTCAGCGCTGCGGCATCGTCGGTACCCTGGGCAATGGCTTTTATAACGCCCTGGCGCTTGGCCGGCACACCACGCCGGACCCGATTGGCGTGCAAGCGACGCTGGCCGATTTGAAAAAGGCCGGCGCCCGTGCGGTGGCCATGGAGGTCTCTTCCCACGGATTGCATCAGGGCCGCGTCGCGGCGCTGGCGTTCGATGTAGCGGTGTTCACCAACCTGTCGCGCGACCATCTGGACTATCACGGTTCGATGGAGGCCTATGCCGAAGCCAAGTTCATGCTGTTCCGGCGCCCAGGTCTGCGCTGCCGCGTACTGAATATGGACGATGCCGCCGGGCGCACACTGGCCGAGGATCGGCTGGAGTCGCGCCTGATCAGCTATAGCCTGGAAGACTCCAGTGCTTATCTGTATTGCCGTGAAACCCAGTTCGACGATCAGGGCGTGCGCGCCAGGCTGGTCACCCCGCGTGGCGAAGGCAGCCTGCGCAGTTCCTTGCTCGGGCGCTTCAACCTGAGCAACCTGCTGGCCGTGGTCGGGGCGTTGCTCGGCATGGATTACCCACTCGATGAGATCCTCAAGGTGCTGCCGCGTCTGCAGGGGCCGGTCGGGCGCATGCAGCGCTTGGGCGGGATCAAGCAACCGCTGGTGGTGGTCGACTACGCGCACACCCCGGATGCCCTGGAGCAGGTTCTGCAGGCCCTGCGCCCACACGTCCAGGGGCGCCTGTTGTGCCTGTTCGGCTGTGGCGGCGACCGTGATCGCGGCAAGCGTCCGCTGATGGCGGCGGTGGTCGAGCGTTTGGCCGATGGGGTGCTGGTCACCGACGACAACCCGCGCAGCGAGGCCCCGGAACAGATTTTCAGCGATATCCGCGTGGGGTTCAGTGCGCCGGAACATGTGCGCTTCGTGCATGGCCGGGGCCAGGCCATAGCCCAGCTGATCGCCGAGGCGGGAGCGGACGATGTTCTGGTGCTGGCCGGCAAGGGGCACGAGGACTATCAGGAAATCAACGGCGAACGGCAGCCATTCTCCGACCTCGACGAAGCCGGCAAAGCCCTGGTGGCATGGGAGGTCGCGCATGCTTAAGGCCCTGCGTTTGAGCGAAGTGGCGCTGCCGCTGAATGCCCGCCTGATTGGCGAAGATCGCACCTTCAATGCGGTCAGTACCGATAGCCGGGCGATTCATCCGGGCCAGTTGTTTATCGCCCTGAGCGGCCCGCGTTTCGATGGCCACGATTATCTGGCCGATGTCGCCGCCCAAGGCGCGGTGGCCGCCCTGGTCGAGCGTGAAGTGGCGAATGCCCCGCTGCCGCAGTTGCTGGTGGGTGATACGCGTCGGGCGCTCGGTCAGCTCGCGGCGCTGAATCGTCAGGCCTATGGCGGACCACTGGCGGCAGTCACCGGCTCCAGCGGTAAGACCACGGTCAAGGAAATGCTCGCCAGTATTCTGCGTGCGGCGTTTGCCGAGCAGGGTGGCGAGGTACTGGCGACCCGCGGCAATTTGAATAACGACCTTGGCGCACCCCTGACGCTGCTGGAGTTGGCGCCCGAGCACCGCGCTGCCGTGATCGAACTGGGCGCCTCGCGCGTTGGCGAAATCCGCTACACAGTAGGGCTGGCCCGGCCCGATGTGGCAATCATCACCAATGCCGGCACGGCTCACGTCGGTGAGTTTGGCGGCCCGGATAAGATCGTCGAGGCTAAAGGCGAGATTCTCGAAGGCCTGGCAGCCGACGGTATCGCGGTGTTGAACCTGGATGACCCGGCGTTCGCCACCTGGAAGCTGCGCGCCAAGGGGCGGCGCGTGTCGAGTTTTGCCCTGTGCAACCCCGAGGCCGACTTCCATGCCCTCGACCTGGCGTGCGATGCACGCGGTTGCTCGGCCTTCAGTCTGCATTGCGCCGAAGGTCAGGCGCGTATTCAGCTCAACCTGCTGGGCCAGCACAACGTCGCCAATGCCGTGGCGGCAGCCGCCGCGGCACATGCCCTGGCGGTGCCGTTGGTCGATATCAAGGCAGGGCTGGAAAGCCTGCAGCCGGTCAAAGGCCGCGGCGTAGCGCAGCTGGCGACGAATGGCGTGCGAGTCATCGATGACAGCTACAACGCCAACCCTGCCTCGATTTGCGCGGCCATTGATATACTCGCCGGCTTTTCCGGGCGCACCGTTCTGGTGCTCGGCGATATGGGCGAGTTGGGGGCGTGGGC
>JBFKAF010000187.1:0-6488 GCA_041621735.1 Pseudomonas sp. | reverse complement strand
CGAGCCGTTGGCCTTGCCCAGCACCGCGCAGATGCGCTGGCCGGCGGCGATCAGTTGCTCCAGGTCGATGCCGGTGGCGATGCCAAGGCCGTTCAACAAGTACAGCACGTCTTCGCTCGCGACGTTGCCGGTTGCGCCCTTGGCATAGGGACACCCGCCCAGGCCCGCGACCGAGCTGTCGAACACTGCGATACCTTCCAGCAGGCTGGCGTAGACATTCGCCAGGGCTTGGCCGTAGGTGTCGTGAAAGTGTCCGGCCAGCTTGTCGCGCGGGATGTCGCGGCCGACCACCTCGATCAGGTTGCGCGTCGCGCCAGCGGTGCCGGTGCCGATGGTATCGCCGAGGGACACCTCGTAGCAGCCCATGGCGAACAGCTCCCGGGCCACACTGGCGACCTGTTCGGGTGCGACGCTGCCCTCATAGGGGCAACCGAGCACGCAGGAAACGTAACCGCGCACGCGGATATCGTGCTGCTTGGCGGCGTCCAGCAGCGGCACGAAACGTTGCAGGCTCTCGCCGATCGAGCAGTTGATGTTCTTCTGCGAGAAGGCTTCGGAGGCGGCGGCGAATACCGCGACTTCCCTGACCCCGGCCTGCAGTGCGGCTTCGAAGCCTCTCAGATTGGGGGTCAGCCCGGCGTAAGTGACGCCGGGGCGTTGCTTGATCTGCGCGAACACGTCCTCGCTGCCGGCCATCTGCGGCACCCATTTGGGCGAGACGAAGCTGCCGACTTCGATATAGGAGAGGCCTGCGGCGGAGAGGTCATCGACCAGGCGCACCTTGTCGGCCACGCTGATCGGTTGTTGCTCGTTCTGCAGGCCGTCGCGCGGGCCGACTTCGACCAGGCGCACCTGTTGCGGGAGGTTCATATGCACTTCTCTGTAGGGGTAGCCCGGATGCAATCCGGGGCAAACATACCTGGCCAATCCCGGATTGCATCCGGGTTACGTGGGGGCTGCTTTAGCCGCTCAGCCGATGCTACGCAGACGGCTCCTCCAGCTCCACCAGCACGCTGCCGTCGCCGACCATCTCGCCTTCGGCGCAGTACAGCGCCTTGACCACGCCGGCATGCGGGGCGCGGATGCTGTGTTCCATCTTCATCGCCTCCAGTACCACCAGGGCGGTGCCGGCTTCGACCCGTTGACCGGTCTCGACCAGCACGCGGACGATGCTGCCGTTCATCGGTGCGGTCAAGCCGCCGTGATGCTGATGACTGGCTTCGACGGCGGCGATCGGGTCGACTCGGCTGACCGCATGCAGCTCGCCAGCCCACTCGAGGTACAGGGTAGCGCCTTGGCGAATCGCAATATGGCGACGCTGCGGCTCTGTAGGAACCCGTTTGCTGGCGCTGCTGTGACCGTGAGCCTGATCGCCAGCAGGCTGGCTGCTGCACAGCAAAGACTCGCCTTGCAGGTGGGCTCCGCCGCTGAGCTTGACGGTCTGCTCGCTGCCATTGCATTGCAGGCTGATCGAGCGCTCGCTGGACAGGCCGGCGCGCCAGCCGCTGCTGGTTGCCCAGGGCGAATGGAAGTCTTCATGCTTATGCCGAGCCGGTTCGCTCTGCACGAAGGCCTCGCCGGCCAGTTGCCAGAACGCGGCGGGCAACTCGCCTGGTGGCGGCAGCAGCTGCGCTTCGTGGCGTGGGATAAAGCCGGTATCCAGCTCGGCATCGGCGAAGGCCGGGTGGGCCAGCACGCGACGCAGGAACGCCAGATTGGTCTTCACGCCGCCGACGCAGGTCTCATCGAGCATGGCCAACAAGCGCAGGCGCGCTTCTTCGCGGTTGTCGCCCCAGGCGATCAGTTTGCCCAGCATGGGGTCGTAGAAGGGCGACACCTCGTCGCCCTCGGCCACACCCGTGTCGACCCGGCGGCCCGGTCCGGCCGCGGGTTCGCGGTACAGGGCGAGGGTGCCGGTGGACGGCAGGAAATCGTTGTCCGGGTCCTCGGCGTACAGCCGCACCTCGATGGCGTGACCGATCAGTGGCACCTGCGCCTGAGTCAGCGGCAGCGCTTCGCCACGGGCGACGCGGATCTGCCAGGCGACCAGGTCGAGGCCGGTGATGGCCTCGGTGACCGGGTGCTCGACCTGTAGGCGGGTGTTCATCTCCATGAAGAAGAAGTCGCCGCGCTCGTCCAGCAGGAATTCCACGGTACCGGCGCCGACATAGCCGATGGCCTGAGCGGCCTTGACCGCCGCCTCACCCATGGCGCGGCGCAGCTCAGGCGTCAGGCCCGGTGCCGGCGCCTCCTCGACCACCTTCTGGTGGCGACGCTGAATCGAGCAGTCGCGCTCATTCAGGTACAGGCAATGGCCGAGCTGGTCGGCGAATACCTGGATCTCCACGTGGCGCGGCTTGAGTACGTATTTTTCCACCAACATGCGCGAATCGCCGAACGACGATTGCGCCTCGCGCTGGGCGCTGGCCAGGGCCTCGGCCAGCTCGCTTTCGCGCTCGACCACCTTCATGCCCTTGCCGCCGCCACCGGCGGTGGCCTTGAGCAATACCGGGTAACCGATGACTTCCGACGCGGCGCGGAAGGTCTCCAGGTCCTGTGCCTCACCGTGGTAACCGGGCACCAGCGGCACACCGGCGGCGTCCATCAGTGCCTTGGCCGCCGACTTGCTACCCATGGCGTCGATGGCGCTGGCGGGCGGGCCAAGGAAGATCAACCCGGCGGCCTCGATGGCCCGGGCGAAATCGGCGTTTTCCGAGAGAAAACCGTAGCCGGGGTGGATGGCTTGCGCGCCGCTGGCACGGGCCGCTTCGATCAGCGCGTCGATGCGCAGGTAACTGTCGGCCGGCTTGGCACCGCCCAGGTCGATGGCCATATCGGCCTCGCGCACATGGCGGGCGTTACGGTCGATGGTGCTGTGTACGGCGACGGTCTTGATGCCCATGGCTTTGGCGCTGTGCATCACTCGGCAGGCGATTTCGCCGCGGTTGGCCACCAACAGAGTATCGATGTGCTTGCTCATGCTTATTGCTCCTGCCGGAGGGATAGACGTTTATCGAGCATGTGGCCGCGTGGGGTTTCCAAGGCCAGTAGTGCGAGGGCGGTGATCATGCTTTGGGCTCCTGCCAGGCGGGTTTGCGTTTGTCGAGAAAGGCGCGCAGGCCTTCCTGGCCCTCGGGGCTGACGCGGATGCGGGCGATGGCGTTTTCGGTGTAGCGGCGCAGGGCTGGGGTCAGCACGCCGCTGCCGACTTCCCTGAGCAGGCTCTTGCTCGCCTGCATGGCTTGCGGGCTGTTGAGCAGCAGGTTGTCGGCCCAGGCCGCTGCCGCCTGCTCGAGCTCTTCGGCGGGGTAGCACTCTGCCAGCAGGCCCAGTTGCTGTGCGCGCTCGCCGCTGAAGCGCTCGGCGGTCAAGGCATAACGCCGCGCCGCACGCTCGCCGATGGCCTGCACGACGAAGGGGCTGATCACCGCAGGGGCCAGGCCGATGCGCACCTCGGACAAACTCAACTGTGCGTCCGTGGCGCCGATGGCCATGTCGCAGCAGGCGATCAGACCCAGCGCACCGCCGAAGGCCGCTCCCTGCACCACGGCCAGGCTGGGAATCTTCAGCTGATAGAGGTTATGCATCAGCTCGGCCAGCTCGCGCGAGTCGGCCAGGTTGGCGTTGTAGTCGAGGGTCGCCGAGTGCTGCATCCAGGCCAGGTCGGCACCGGCCGAGAAATGCTTGCCGCGACCACGCAGGAGCAGGAAACGCAGGTCCTTGTCGGCCTGGATCTGGTCCAGGGCGAGGATCAGCTCGCGGATCATCTCGGCGTTGAAGGCGTTGTTCTTCTCCGGGCGGTTGAGCCAGAGGGTGGCGACCCCACGCGGGTCTTTGTCCAGTTGGATGGTGCTGAAATCGGTCATGTCATCAGGCTCTAAACGTATTCGAGGGTTAGCCGGGGCACCAGGCTGTGTGTGGGGGCGGGCTTGCCCGCGGAGGCTGTCGATGGCAAAGCATCGCGGCCAAGGCCGCTCCCACAGGAGGTCGAGACCTCACTTACATGCGGAACACACCAAAGGTGGTCGGCTCGATCGGCGCGTTGAGGCTGGCGGACAGCGCCAGACCCAGCACGTCGCGGGTCTGCGCCGGGTCGATGACGCCGTCGTCCCACAGCCGCGCGCTGGAGTAGTAGGGGTGACCCTGGCGCTCGTACTGTTCGAGGATCGGCTGCTTGAGCTTGGCTTCCTCCTCGGCGGAGAACTCATGGCCGGCACGCGCGGCCTGCTCGTGCTTGACCTGCACCAGCACGCCGGCGGCCTGTTCGGCGCCCATCACGCCAATCCGCGCGTTCGGCCACATCCACAGAAAGCGTGGGTCGTAGGCGCGGCCGCACATGCCGTAGTTACCGGCGCCGAAGCTACCGCCGATGATCACGGTGAACTTCGGCACCTTGGCGCAAGCCACGGCGTTGACCAGCTTGGCGCCGTGCTTGGCGATGCCACCGGCTTCGTATTTCTGCCCGACCATGAAGCCGGTGATGTTCTGCAGGAACAGCAGGGGAATGCCGCGCTGGCAGGCCAGTTCGATGAAGTGCGCGCCTTTCTGCGCGGATTCGGCGAACAAGATCCCGTTATTGGCGAGGATAGCCACCGGGTAGCCCTGGATATGCGCAAAGCCGCAGACCAGGGTGGTGCCGAACAGTGCCTTGAACTCATCGAACACCGAGCCGTCGGCGATGCGCGCGATCACTTCGCGGACATCGAAGGGTTGCTTGGCGTCGGCCGGAATCACCCCGTACAACTCCTCGCTGTCATATAGCGGGGCAATGGCTTCGCGGTTGTTGATCACGCCGAGCTTGCGCCAGTTGAGGTTGGCGATGCTGCGGCGGGCCAGGGCTAGGGCGTGATCGTCGTTCTCGGCGTAGTGATCGGCCACCCCCGAGGTCTTGCAGTGCACGTCGGCGCCGCCCAGGTCCTCGGCGCTGACCACCTCGCCGGTGGCGGCCTTCACCAGCGGCGGGCCGGCGAGGAAGATGGTCGCCTGCTGGCGCACCATGATCGCTTCGTCGGCCATCGCCGGCACGTAGGCGCCGCCGGCGGTGCAGGAGCCCATGACCACGGCGATCTGCGGAATGCCCATGGCGCTCATGTTGGCCTGGTTGAAGAAGATCCGCCCGAAGTGCTCGCGGTCCGGGAACACCTCGTCCTGACGCGGCAGGTTGGCGCCACCGGAGTCCACCAGGTAGATGCACGGCAGGCGGTTCTGCTGGGCGATGGCCTGGGCGCGCAGGTGCTTCTTCACGGTCAGCGGGTAGTAGCTGCCGCCCTTCACCGTGGCGTCGTTGGCCACGATCATGCACTCGACGCCTTCGACCCGGCCGATGCCGGCGACCACGCCGGCGGCCGGCACTTCTTCGCCATACACCTCATGGGCGGCCAGTTGGCCGATCTCGAGGAACGGCGAACCGAGGTCCAGCAGGCGGTTGATCCGTTCGCGCGGCAGCAACTTGCCGCGTGACGTATGGCGGTGCTGGGCCTTCTCACCGCCACCTTCGTGGATGCGGGCGAGTAGGGCACGCAGGTCATTGACCTGAGTGTGCATCGCCGCGCTGTTGGCGGCGAACTCCGGTGAACGGGTATTGATCTGGGTATGCAGGGTGGCCATCAGGCGCGCTCCGTCTCGTAGCCCGGATGCAATCCGGGGGGTGACCTCTATGTCCCGGATTACATCCGGGCTACGGCTTAACGTGTCTCGTTGAACAGCTCGCGGCCGATCAGCATGCGGCGAATCTCGCTGGTGCCGGCACCGATCTCGTAGAGCTTGGCGTCGCGCAACAAACGGCCGGTGGGGAACTCGTTGATATAGCCATTGCCGCCGAGAATCTGGATCGCATCCAAGGCCATCTGCGTCGCGCGCTCGGCGCTGTAGAGGATCACCCCGGCGGCATCCTTGCGCGTGGTCTCGCCACGGTCGCAGGCCTGGGCCACGGCATACAGGTAGGCACGGCTGGCGTTGAGCTGGGTGTACATGTCGGCGACCTTGCCCTGGATCAGCTGGAACTCGCCGATGCTCTGGCCGAACTGCTTGCGGTCGTGGATGTAGGGCACGATCACGTCCATGCAGGCTTGCATGATGCCGATCGGCCCGCCCGACAGCACCACGCGCTCGTAGTCCAGGCCGCTCATCAGCACTTTCACGCCGCCGTTGAGCACACCGAGGATATTTTCGGCCGGTACTTCGACGTCATCGAAGAACAGCTCGCAGGTGTTCGAGCCACGCATGCCCAACTTGTCGAACTTGCTGCCGCGCGAGAAACCCTTCCAGTCGCGCTCGACGATAAAGGCGGTGATGCCATGCGCGCCTTTTTCCAGGTCGGTCTTGGCGTAGATCACGTAGGTGTTGGCGTCCGGACCGTTGGTGATCCAAGTCTTGCTGCCGTTGAGCACGAAGTGGTCGCCGCGTTGTTCGGCGCGCAGCTTCATCGATACCACGTCGGAGCCGGCGTTCGGTTCGCTCATGGCCAGGGCGCCGATGTGCTCGCCGCT
>JBFKAF010000186.1:0-6528 GCA_041621735.1 Pseudomonas sp. | reverse complement strand
GGCAGTACTGTTCGACGTGTTGCGCCACCGCATCATCCTATCGTTCGAGGCCGAGGCCGCCGGCATCGATCAGGACCGTGTGGTGCAACGGATTCTCGATGTAGTCGCCGTCGCCTGACCGCCATGCACGCACTTCCCACGCAACCGGGTATCCGGGTCAATCTCGCCGAGCTGATCGAGATGCGCCACCGCGTGCGCGAGGTGCAGTTGTTCTCCACTCCGGCGCGGCGCAGCCCACTGATCGGCCTGCACCACTCGAAGTTACGTGGCCGTGGCGTGGATTTCGACCAGGTACGCGTGTACCAGGCCGGCGATGACGTGCGCACCATCGACTGGCGGGTCACCGCGCGCACCCAGGAACCGCACACCAAGCTGTTCCATGAGGAACGCGAGCGACCGACCTACATTCTGGTCGAGCAGAGCCCACGGCTGTTTTTTGGCTCAGGCCTGATGTTCAAATCGGTACTCGCGGCCCAGGCCGCCAGCCTGATCGGCTGGGCCGCCCTGGAGCATAACGACCGCATCGGCGGTCTGGTTTTCGGTAACCACACGCAGCACGAAATCAAACCGCGGCGCAGCAAGCAGAGCCTGCTGCAATTGCTCAACCGCCTGGCTCTGGCCAATCAGGCGCTATCGCCCAACGCACAGAGCCAAACCGACTGTTTCACCCTGGCCCTGCGCCGCGCCCGCGAAGTATTGCGCCCCGGCAGCCTGGTGATCGTCCTGTGCGATGAACGCACCCTGAATGACAGCAGCGAGCAGCAGTTGCAGCTCCTCGCCCGGCATACCGATCTGTTGCTGCTGCCGCTCTCCGACCCGCTCGATCACGCCCTGCCCGCCGCCGGTCTGCTGCGTTTTGCCGAGCGTGGCGCCCAGCTGGAACTGGACACCCACAACCCCGACCTGCGCCAGGCCTACCGGGCACAAGGTCAAGCACGCGCAGACCGTTGGCAGCGCCTGGCACAGAAGCTCGGCGTGCCCTTGCTGCCCCTGACCACGCAGACCGAGCTGATCGAGCAACTGCGCGATCAGCTCAACGTCCAGCGCCCCAGGAAGCAACCATGAACCCGCTGGACCAGCTCGAGCCACTAATCGCCCCAGCCGCGATCGGCTGGTGGCCACCCGCGCCGGGCTGGTGGTTGCTGGCGGCGGCGCTGCCGCTGCTGCTCTGGGGGTTGTTGCTGCTGTACCGACGGTTACCGCGTCGCGCCAAGGCCTCAGACAAAGCGCAGAGTCTGGACCTGCTGCGCCAGGCCGCACTGAGCGAACTCGAACAGCTGAGCAAGCCCTACTATGACGTGCCGGCCGGCCCCTGGTTGCAGCAACTCAATGCATTGCTCAAGCGCCTGTGCCGCCAGCAGTACCCGCAGAGCGATAGCCACCTGCTAAGCGGCCGCGCCTGGCTGGCCTTCCTCGACAACCGCTGCCCGGCGGCCGGCTTGACCCGCTGGATGATCCTGGTCGAAGGCGCCTACCGCCCGCACTGCACCCTGGATGACAAGGCCATCGAGGGACTCAACCAAGCCGTCGCCACCTGGATCGGCAAACATGTTTGAGTTCGCCTGGCCCTGGATCTTCCTCCTCGCGCCACTGCCCTGGCTGCTGCGCCACCTGTTGCCCGCGGCGGACAGCGGCGAAGCGGCACTCAACATCAGTTTTCTCGACGAACTGCAGCAGCTGTCTGGACGCCGGGCACGGGCCAGCCTGCCGGCCTGGCGACAACAAGCGCGCTTCGTCCTGCTGTGGTTGTTACTGTTGAGTGCCAGCGCACGCCCGCAGTGGCTCGGCGAGCCGCTGCCCCTGCCGGCCAGCGGCCGCGATCTGCTGGTCGCGGTGGATGTTTCCGGCTCGATGGATTACGCCGACATGCGCTGGGAAGATGAAGAGGTCAGCCGCCTGACCCTGGTCAAGCACCTGCTCGGCGACTTCATCGAAGGCCGCCAGGGCGACCGTGTCGGCCTGATCCTGTTCGGTAGCCAGGCCTATCTGCAAGCACCGCTGACCTTCGACCGGCAGACCGTACGCACCTGGCTGGACGAAGCGCTGATCGGTATCGCCGGCAAGAACACCGCTATCGGCGATGCCATAGGCCTGGCCGTCAAACGCCTGCGCCAGCGCCCGGCAGACAGTCGCGTGCTGGTGCTGGTCACCGATGGCGCGAACACCGGCGGCGAAATAGAGCCCTTGACCGCCGCGCGCCTGGCCGCCGAAGAAGGGGTTAAAATCTACCCGATAGGCATTGGCGCCGACCCCCGACAAAGCGCCGCGCTCGGCATCTTCGGCCTCAACCCCGGGCTGGATCTGGACGAACCGACCCTGCATGCAATAGCCGAGATGACCGGCGGGAAATACTTTCGCGCGCGCGACAGCGAGGAGCTGCACGCCATCGAAAGCAGCCTCGACCGATTCGAGCCGGTGGCCCAACAACCGACCCTGACGCGCCCTACTCTGGCGCTGTATGCCTGGCCGCTGAGCGCGGCCCTGCTGCTGAGCCTGCTTCTGGTGATCCGCGAACTGTGGCCACAACTACGGCGAATGCCCGGAAAAAATGGGGCGAAAGTATCATGATCGAACTGTCGCCAACCGCACTATGGCCACACTGGCTACGCCCTTACTGGTTACTCCTGCTACCGCTGCTGAGCTGGCTGCTGTGGCGCCTCTGGCACCGCGAAAAACGCACCGGCCGCTGGCAATTATTGTTGCCGCCGACATTTCATGCCGCCCTGCTCAGTGGCGGCGCAGGCCGTACCAGTCGCCTGCCCTGGGTAGCACTCGGCCTGGCCTGGTCAATAGCCCTGCTGGCTTTGCTCGGACCGAGCTGGCAACGGCTGGAGCAAACCAGCCAGAAACCCGCCGACCCGCTGGTTATACTGCTCGAGCTGAGCCCGGAAATGCTCGCCACTGACGCCTCGCCTAACCGTCTGCAGCAAGCCAAGCGCAAGGTGCTCGACCTCCTGCAGGCGCGACGCGATGCACAGACCGCTATCGTGGTGTTCGCCGGCAGTGCCCACACCCTGGTGCCGCTGTCCGATGACCTGAGCACCAGCCGCAACCTGCTCGAATCGCTCAAACCCTCGATCATGCCCGAGCCCGGACATCGCGCCGACCTGGCCGTGAGCAAAGCCCTCAGCCTGCTCGACCAGGGCGCGCAAGGCCAGGGCCGCCTGCTGCTGATTGGCAGCACCTTGAGTGAGCAGGAACGCCTTGGCATTAGCCAGGCACTCGACAACCACGCCGTACGCCTGCACATTCTGGGTATCGGCAGTCTCCAGGGCGCCCCCATCACCCTGGCAGACGGCGGTTTTCTCAAAGATGCCCAAGGCACCATCCTGATCCCCCGCCTGGACCATGCCGGGCTCACGCGCTTTGCCCAGGCCATCGGTGGCCGTTACCAGCAGGCCAGCCTGGATGACCGTGACCTGCGTAGCCTCGGCCTGCTCGAGCGCCCCCGACAACTACGCCACGATGGCGAACAGACTCGCCTGCAGGCCTGGGCCGATCAGGGTCACTGGTTGCTGCTGCCGTTGCTGCTGCTGGCCGCTTGCGCCGGGCGCCGCGGCTGGCTGCTGTGCCTGCCGTTGCTAATGCTGGCACTGCCACAGCCGAGCTATGCCTTCGGCCTCGGCGATCTCTGGCTGCGTCCGGACCAGCAGGGCCAGCGCCTGCTCGAAGCCCAGCGCCCACGCGAGGCCGCCGAGCGCTTCGCAGACCCGCAATGGCAAGGCCTGGCGCTGTACCAGGCGGGCGATTATGCCGGCGCCGCCGAACGCTTCGCCGCGGACGACAGCGCAGCCGCGCACTACAATCGCGGCAACGCCCTGGCCCGCAGCAATGAACTGGAAGCGGCGCTGGAGGCCTATAGCCAAGCCCTGGAGCGCCAAGCGGATCTGGCACCGGCACAGAACAACATGGCCCTGGTCGAAGCCTTGCTGCGCCAGCGTCAGGAGCAACAGGAACAACAGGAACAACAGGCATCGACAGAGAATCCGTCGAGCGATGAGCAAGCTATGCCTGAACCGCCCCAGCCTGGGCAGCCCGGCCAGGACGCGGATAAACAACCGTCCAGCCAACCCACGCCCGGCGCCAGCGAGGAACCCGCGAACCAACCAGCGCCCGGCGACGACAAACGCACGCCGGCACCTAGCGAACCCGATAGCGAACTAGATGGCGAGGAACAGATCGCTAGCGCAGAAGAAGCCCTGGATGGCGAGCGCCGCCAGGCATTGGAGCAATGGCTGCGGCAGATCCCCGACGATCCGGGCGAACTGCTGCGGCGCAAATTTTGGTACGAACAGCAACAGCGTCAGGAACAGACTCGATGACCCGCCTGCTATGCACCTTCATCCTCGCATTGCTGGCATTCCAGGCCAGCGCCCAGGGTTTCAACGCGAGCATCGACCGGGCTCGTCTGAACCAGGGGGAAACCGTCGAACTGACCCTCGAGTCGGACGATGCCACCCTGTTCGGCAAGCCAGAACTCGGCCCGCTTAACGAATTATTTGAAGTGCTCGGCACCCGCCAGGTCAACCGCTTGACCACCCTCAACGGCAAGTCACGCGCCATCACCCGCTGGATCGTCACCCTGCAACCCAAACAGAAGGGCTATGTGGTCGTGCCACCCCTGCGCCTCGGTGATATGCAGAGCCTGCCCATCACCCTGCACGTGCAGGAAACCCGCCGCGACAGCGACAACCCGCAGCTGGCCCCGGTGTTCATCGATGCCAGCCTCGATCAGGAAAGCGTTTACGTACAGGCGCAAAGCCTCTTGACCCTGCGCATCTACCACTCCGTCTCCTTATACGACGACAGCAGCCTTAGCCCGCTGGAAATGCCGGAGGCGCGCATCGAGTCACTCGGCCCGCCGCGCACCTATGAAAAAGAAATCAACGGCGTACGCCATGGCGTGATCGAGCTGCGCTATGCAATTTTTCCGCAGCAGAGCGGCGAACTGACCATCCCGGCCCAGGTATTCAGCGCCACGGTGGTGGATCGCTCACGCAGCAACGATTACCTGCCCTTCGGCCCCCGCACCGGCAAGGTGACACAGGTCAGGTCACCGCAAATCCCACTCAGGGTCAAAGCCAAACCGGCCGATTACCCCAGCACCGTGCCCTGGCTGCCAGCGCGCGCCCTGAGCCTGGTGGAAGCCTGGACGCCAGACCCCGAGGATGTCCAAGTCGGCGATTCGCTGACCCGCAGCCTGCTGCTCAAGGTCGACGGGCTCTCCAGTGCCCAACTGCCTCCCTTGCCGGCGACCAGTGTCGATGGCCTACGTCGTTACCCGGATCAACCACAGCTGGGCAACCAGAGCAGCGAGCATGGTTTGATCGGCAGCCGCGAGGAACGTGAAGCGCTGGTGCCCAATCGCCACGGGGCATTCGAACTGCCCGCAGTAGAAGTAGTCTGGTGGAATACCCGCGAGGATCGACTGGAACGGACCCGCCTGCCGGGGCGCAGCCTGCAGGTCGCACTGAATCCCAGCCTTGATCTGGAAGCTGCTGCCCCCCCAGCGTCGACACAAATCCTCGAGCCAGGCCCGCCTCTCTGGCCCTGGCAATTGAGCAGCATACTGCTGGCCCTCACCACCCTGCTCGGCTTTGCCCTGTGGTGGCGCGCACGCCGCCAGCCGGCGGTACTGCGTGCGGCACAAGTCGGGCCCAGCCCGCGCACCTTGCTTGACGAGCTCAAGCGCGCCTGCCTGGCCAACGACTCGCAGGCTACCCGCCACGCGCTCGACGCCTGGGCCCGCCAGCAACCAGAGACCCTGGCGGGCATGGCGGCTCGTTTCGTGCCCCTGTCCGATGCACTGGATGGTTTGAACGGCGCGCTGTACAGCGAAACCGGGCAACAATGGCAAGGCGAAGACCTCTGGCACGCGATACGCAGCCTGCCTGCGGCCGAAGCTGCTGAGCACAGTGCCAGCCAAGACCTCGGTTCGCTACCGCCGCTGTACCCACGCTAATGCCATAAGAACGGCAACCTGCCCGGCAGGTTGCCGGCGTGGCCGCAGCCATCCGGGCAGTCCAGCAGTCGTTTCGGTTCGACAGATCTGCCTTAGCAGGCGCATCGCCAGGGCAAGAAAACCTCGTAGTTCGATGACCCGGGATCAGGTCCATGTTCACGACGCCCCTGCCCCGACTGACGTAAACCAAATCGCCTGAACGCTGAGTTGGTTAACTCAAGCTCGGATACTTGAGGCACCGAGACAAGGCGCGGCGACGGGCCATAGCCGCTTATAGCCAGGAGCGGCGACGCGGTATTGGGGTTTCAGCGCCAACACTGACTGATCGAGCCCGCCACCCAGAGCCCCGGCAATGCCCGCGCAGCAGCAGAAACGCTTTCGCTACGCCGCGCCGCTTAAACCGCGAGCAAAAAAAACCGCGACCCTTGGGTCGCGGTTTTTTCACAGGGGAGACTGCGAATCAGGCTCAGGCCTTACTGCGCAGCTTCTCCGGATTGATCAGGAAGCGTGCCAGAGCAGGCAGCAACCAGATCGCCCCGATCATGTTCCAGAGGAACATAAAGGTC
>JBFKAF010000185.1:0-6558 GCA_041621735.1 Pseudomonas sp. | reverse complement strand
TGACGAGGATGCCGAGGCGGATAACCCAGTACCCACGCTCTCCCCGAAACAGATCCTCCCGGTCCACAGCGGCGAGCTGCTGAAGAAGAAAACCCAGCCACCGGCGCGATACTCCAAGGCCAGCCTG
Organism: Pseudomonas sp.; assembly: GCA_041621735.1. Taxonomy (GTDB): domain Bacteria; phylum Pseudomonadota; class Gammaproteobacteria; order Pseudomonadales; family Pseudomonadaceae; genus Aquipseudomonas. The sequence goes on along the minus strand of JBFKAF010000185.1, from coordinate 6,431 downwards.
ATCAAGGAGATGGAGCGCCGCGGCATCGGCCGTCCGAGCACCTTCGCCTCGATCATGAAGAACATCACCAGCAAGGGCCTGATCGAGGAGAAGAGTCGCAAGCTGGTCCCGGCCGGCCTGGGAGAGGAGACGATCGCGCGGCTGGAAGGGTTCTTCAGTTTCGTCGAGCTCGGCTTCACACGGGAACTGGAGCGCGACCTGGACAAGATCGCCCAGGGCCAGGACACCTACGGCGCTGTGGTCTCCCGGCTGCACAAGCGCCTCGAGGCGGAACTGTCGAAACAGCGAGGGCTACCCAGCGTGCCGATGCAATCGTCCCGGCCGGCCGCGACGCCGAGCTCCGAATTCAAATGCGGCAAGTGCGGTCAACCCCTCGCAAGGCGCCAGAAAAAGGGGGAAGGCGGTTACGACTTCTGGGGCTGCACCGGCTACAAGTCCAGTGGATGCAAGGTCAGCTACCCCACCTTGAGCGGCAAGCCGAACTTCGACAAGCCCAAGGGGCTGTAGCTGCAGGCGCAATTTTCCGCGTAAAGGCTGCTGCGGTGCGAGAAATCTGCCCTAGCCCAAGTACGCATTTGCCATAGAAACCAAGGATCTGGACTGTTGACCTGATCCGCACCCAGACAGTTAAGGAATCAGGCTTACGCCGGTCGTTCCCAGCGCGGCCATTGCGCAAAGTATTTGACGCCAATAATATGACCGCCCGCCTGATTCGACCAGGAAAGGTCCTGGGGCCGCTTGTTGAGTGATAGCCTTTTGATGTCAACTGCGACGATATGACCGGCTAGTCGCACAACATGCCAAGGCTCAGGCGCCTATGATTATGGAACATCACTTGAGAATTGAAATTTTCACCGCTCTATAGGGTGGCTTCTACGTTAAAGGGACTTATATGACTGTCTTCAGCCCTGCCAGTATCCTCTACACGAAGGGTGGGGCGAGTTCAAAGCTTGCCTGCAAGGTTTTGACTTCAGCTGCCGCCCTGCTGATGCTGGTCTCTGCACTGACAGTCGGGACGGTGGTTGCGATTGCCCACGGTCAAAATGATTGGGCTCGCGAACAAGGCCTGTTCTTCGCTGAAAAAGCATTGAAAATTCGCCAGGATAACCTGAAGAAGTCTATCAGCGACTATGCCTTCTGGGGGGATGCCTACCAGAACCTGCATGCCCGTGTCGACCTGGAGTGGGCCTATACGCGACGTAATTTGGGGGCAACCCTTTTTAGAGACTTCGCTTACGAAGGCGTCTTTGTCGTCACACCAGACGATCAAACGGTTTATGCGGTGATTGAGGGGAAGCTGCAGGCAACCCCGGCCCAACAGTGGTTGCAAGGAGACATTACTGACCTGCTGGAGCAAGCCCGGGAGCAGGCAGCCGATGAGGAAAGCCTGACGAGAATATTTCAGGTTGCAGGACGGCCTGCACTGGTGGCTGCGGCAGGCTTGACTCCAGGCGGCGACCCAACAGTGCGCGAGGTGCCCGGAGCGCCATCGGTACTGCTTTTTGTAGATGTTCTCAGCCCAGCCAAACTGCTTGCCTTGGGAAATGACTATGCCTTAAAGCAGATGCGGTTAGCCCGTGATGTCGAGGATGCAGCGCTTAGTCCTGGTCTTCGCCTCCAGACAGTCGGTGCCTCCTCCTTGCTATTACGTTGGGATCCTGTTCTGCCGGGCAATGTCTTGCTTACGTTTTTGCTGCCGCTACTGGGCGTCGCCGCGCTGATCATTGGGGCTCTGGGCTGGCGAGTAGTGCACCATACCCTGGCATCGGCAAGGTTACTGGATGACAGTTACTCCTCGTTGTCCACGAGCGAGGCTCGTTTTCACGACATTGCCGAAGCCTGCTCCGACTGGCTATGGGAAGCAGATGCGGAGCAGCGTCTGATTTACCTGTCAGAGCGCTTCGAGGCAATCACTGGTCATGCGCGTGAAGCCTGGCTGGGGCGCCCTTTGTGTGAATTCTTGGAGTTCGAATCAGATTCTCTGGCCAGTTGGGTAGCTAGCCCTGTCGTGCAGACTAATGCCCGTACTCCGCTGCAGTGCAGCTATCGATCAGCCAGCGGAAAATTAAGCCTGTGCATCCTGGTTGTGCGCGTGATGAATGGCCCAGCTGGCGCGAGCGGTTACCGTGGAACCGCAAGCGATATTACTGCGGAGGTGGAGAGCCAGTTGCGTATCCAGCAACTGCAACAATATGACGCTCTTACTGGCCTACCCAACCGAAAACACCTACAGGATACGCTCGAAAGGAGACTGAAAACCCACCGTTTTCGGGATAATCCGCTGACGCTGCTGGCCATTAATATTGAGCACTTTAAATATATCAATAGCAGCTTAGGCCGTGCGGTTGGAGACCAGATATTGGTCGAACTTTCACAGAGACTGGAGCAGTTTCTGCGCAATGAGGATTATCTAGCGCGCCCCACCAGCGATGAATTCATTGTGTTGCTCAACGGTGGGTTTTCCCGGCAGGAGGTCATTGCGCTACTGTGCAAGCGCCTCATCGAATGCGTAGAGCGGTCATTTATTGTTGATCATCAGGAGGTCTTTCTTAGAATCAGAATCGGCATTGCAATCGCTCCCAAGGATGCCGATACGGCTCATGAACTCCTGCACTATGCCGAGATAGCGCTCCATCAGGCGAGAAGCCTGAAGCACAGCCGCTGGTGTTTTTTTACCCACGAGATGGGTCGCCATATTACCGAAGAGAAGCAACTGGAAAACGAATTGCGCCATGCAATCAGTAATGGCGAATTGCGCCTGCACTTCCAGCCACGTTATCGCACAACCGATAAGCACCTGAGCGGTGTCGAAGCACTTGTGCGCTGGCAGCACCCTCAACGCGGCTTGCTCAGTCCTGGAGCATTTATTTCGCTGGCAGAGCGAACTGGGTTAATCGTCTCACTGGGCACCTGGGTGCTGCGTCAGGCCTGTCTTCAGACCTTGGACCTGGCAGAACCTATTTTCGTCTCGGTTAACCTTTCTCCTGAGCAGTTCCGTGCTACCGATCTGGTTGTGCAGGTGCAGGGAATACTTAGCGAAACCGGCCTGCCGGCCACTCGCCTGGAACTGGAAATCACCGAAAGCATGATGTTTGATGACGCCGAAGGTGCCCTTACCACCCTGAATGAGCTCAAGGCTCTCGGCGTCAGCCTGTCCATGGACGACTTTGGCACCGGCTATTCCTCTCTTAGCTACCTGCGTAGATATCCTTTTGACACATTGAAAATCGACCGTAGTTTTATCGCTCAGCTTGATGGGTCTGACAGTAGCCTGGCAATTGTGCACGCCATCATTTGGCTCGGGCACGCCATGTCGATGAGAGTAACCGCTGAAGGGGTGGAGAATGCGGAGCAGTTAACCTTACTCCGAGACATGGGTTGTGATGAAGTCCAGGGATTCCATCTGAACCGGCCAATGACAGCAGAGCAACTCTGTTCGTTGCTGGCGCGGGAGCACACGAACACAATCGACGCATGATTCGAGTATTACGCTTCGAAGAGGCAGGCGAATCGCCCGGATTTTATAGACACCCCAGGCTCCATTCAACGATTTCCGTAACGGGCGCTGATGCGTCGCCTTGAATACGAACGGGACAAAACGCTACATCGTGCTCGGCGCTCTCAATGCTCCTGAGTCGGTACTTGATTGAGTTGTTGCCGCAGGCAAGAGGATCCCGCTCCGGCATAAACGACTGCGGCTCTTCGAAATCGAATAGGTAAGAGAGATATGCAATGGTTTACCGTATCGGATCAGAACCGAACACGCGACCCAGAGTGGCTCAGGATATTCGGTATCAATAAAGACGGCGAGGTTTTCGTACCGGCCGCTATGGCTGGAGGCGATATGGAGGACAGGTCGCGCTCTGTGCTGCCGGGAACGCCCAGCCAACAATCCTCTACCTCGATCATTACTACGTACCGGGTAATTGGCTTAAAGCAGCATTTCCTAAAAACCGCCACTTGATCGATGCGATTGAGGTGCGGGCTCATTTGGCTCGGGTCGAAACCTTCGAGAAGGGCAGTGCCCCTTAGCGACTTTGCTTTCACAGACCACGCACCGCCGTCGGCAGGCAGGCAGGCAGGTAGGTAGGTAGGTGATGCTCCCATGACCACACCTGGTTCGCGGCCGTCGCCACATGGCTTGTCGGTCCTTTCACCGTGCGCGGCGGCTGGCTGCGACCACGGCGGTGTTGTTGGTCGGCAGCGCGCAGTATGCGGTAGAAGGTCGACTCCGAGGCCAGATAACGCTGCTGGTCAGCCAGCCGTGGCACGCTGGCTCGGTGGCAGATGCGCGTACCCCGGACTGTTGCAGACGGCCAGGATGGTCTCGAGTTCGGCCGGGCTCAGTGCATTGCGCGGCACCGGACGTTCGGTGGTAGTGCACTTTACCGCTACTGGCGGCTTCCCAAAGTCAAGCTGCTGGCCGAGCTGGACCTGCTCTTCCATAGCCTCATAGAGCTAGTCGACGGGCGTTACGCCGAATCCTGGCAGTCATTCTGCCAGAAACTGGAAGCCGCCCAGGCCGCGCCCGATCGGCAAGCGTTCACCTGGGGGTCTGGTCTTCAGGATCGCTCCACTCGCGCAGGGCGGCATTCTCCTGTCCGGCGACTACCACCCGGGGATGGTGGCGGTGGCCAGGCGCATGCGGGGAATCTTCCTCGGGCAATCCCGCTCCTGGAGGATCGACGCTTCTGCGGAGCTGGTCCGCAGCAACCTGATCCTGGAACTGGGCCTGTCCGAGGAGCAATTCGAGATCCTGGACACGGTCCAGGAACTGCTCAGCGATGGGAGCGTCGCCCCGGTCGAATCCATCACACGCATCAGCCTGGGCGGCCCAGCCCAGGAGCAGGCCGCGAAGGCTTCCGAGGAAGAGACCTCAGCTGACGTCTACCTGGCGGCCGTGCCCTCCATCGAGCGCACCGAGTACACCGACGCGCAGATCGAGAAGGCTCTATCGAACTACTCGCTGCTGGATCATCAGCCCGCCGGCATTCGTCATTTGCTGCAGCGGACCAGCGCCCTGCTTGCCGACGACATGGGCCTGGGAAAAACCCGTCAGGCGGTAATCGCCGCCGCGATCCACGCTGGCGACCGACCGATCCTGGTCGTCACCCTGTCCTCCTTTCTGATCAACTGGCAACGCGAGATTCAGGTTGTCTATCCGGATGCCAATGTCGCCCTGCAGGTCTTCGATGCCTCGGCGAAGTGGATGGTGATCAACTACGAGCGCTTGGGCGATTACGCCCTACAGGTGGACCACTTCGTCGTCATGGTCATCGACGAAGCCTATCGGCTGAAGGAGCCCACTGCGATATGGACACGCCATGGCTTCGACATCGCGGCCAAGGTGCCGAGCCGCTATCTGCTGACCGGCACGCCGGTGCTCAACCGCGAAACCGAGCTGCACACCCTGCTTCGCCTGTCCGGCCACCTGGTCGGCCAACTGCCGCTGAAGGAGTTCTGCGAGCAGTTCTCCGGCAGCCCGGAGTTCCGCAAGGATCTGCGCGATGCCATTGGTGACTGGATGCTCCGCCGACGCAAGGACGTGCTACCCGGGCTAAAGGGCAAGCAGCGGCAGACGCTGTCGGTGGCACTCTCCGAGGAGGAGCGCCGCCAGTACGACCGCATCCGCCTCGAGGACCGCCCGATCTTCGCCAGGCTCGGCGCGCTCCGTCAGTTCCTGGAGCAAGTGAAGGTTCGCGTCATCATGGAACTGCTCGCCGAGCTCGACATCGAGGACAAGGTGATCCTGTTCTGCGAGTTCAAGGAGACCGTCAGCACCCTCCGCGAGCTCTGCGAAGTCGCTGGCTATGGCTGCGTTACCCTGATGGGCAGCGACTCGCTGGCCAAACGGCAAAAGGCGATCGACAAATTCCAGGCCGATCCGGACACCCGTGTCTTTATCGGCACCACGTCGGCCGCAGGCACTGGCAACAACCTGACAGCGGCGAACTATGTCATGTTCCTAGGTCTGCCCTGGACGCCCGGCCTTCAGGACCAGGCAGAGGACAGGGCGTACCGTAACGGTCAACTGCGCCTTGTGGTGGTTAAGATTCCGCTGGTGGAGAACACCATCGACCAGAAGCTATGGCAGATGCTCCTGGATAAACGCCAGTTGGCCCAGGACCTGATCGAGCCCGATCCGGTCACCGAGAGCAAGGCAGCACTGGCGGAGACACTTGTTGCTTGCGCAACGGCTTGGACTTGACGCCGTTGCGCTCTATTTACAGCCAAGAGTACAAGCCGAGCAGCCTGCAAAAACTCACGACAGGCTGAAATCGGCCCAGGCTGTGTAAAAATCTATGGTCACCCCCACTTTTGCAATACTGATCAGCGATGAGCGTTAGGCTTGCCTAAATCTATCCGGCGTCTTGGTGGAGCAAGCTCCGCGCCTCGATGAGAGTCGCGCCTGAGGATCCTGAAAACGTTGG
>JBFKAF010000184.1:0-6592 GCA_041621735.1 Pseudomonas sp. | reverse complement strand
GCTGAGCGCAGCCTGCGCGCCCTGGTGCTGCGCGGGGCCGGCGGACACTTCTGCGCCGGCGGCGATATCAAGGACATGGCCGCCGCGCGCAACGCGGGGGCCGAGGCCTATCGCGAACTGAACCGTGCCTTCGGCAGCCTGCTGGAAGAGGCTCAGCGCATACCACAAGCCTTGATCGCCGTGCTGGAAGGCGCGGTGCTCGGCGGCGGCTTCGGCCTGGCCTGCGTCTCCGACATCGCCATCGCCCGCGCGGACGCCAAGTTCGGCCTGCCGGAAACCAGCCTCGGGGTCATCCCCGCGCAAATCGCCCCCTTCGTGGTCAAGCGCATCGGTCTGACCCAGGCCCGCCGCCTGGCCCTGACCGCCGCACGCTTCGACGGCGCGGAGGCCGCGCGCCTGGGTCTGGTGCATTTCAGCGAAGCCGATGACCACGCCCTTGAGCAGCGCCTGCAAACAACCCTGCAGCAAATCCGCCACTGCGCGCCCGGCGCCAACGCGACCACCAAGGCCCTGCTGCTGGCCAGCGACAGCGAACCGCTCGCCCCCCTGCTCGACCAGGCAGCCGAACAGTTTGCCGCGGCCGTAACCGGTGCCGAGGGTAGCGAAGGCACCCTGGCCTTTATGCAAAAACGCGTACCGAAGTGGGCCGAATAAATAACCGTAGCCCGGATGCAATCCGGGGCCGCTCTCAAAGATGATTCCCCGGATTGCATCCGGGCTACGCAAAGCAGGAGCATCGAATGCCCGCCTTCAGCAAGATCCTGATCGCCAACCGTGGCGAAATCGCCTGCCGGGTGATCCATACCGCGCATAGCCTGGGCTATCGCACCGTCGCGGTGTACAGCTCAGCCGATGCCGAATCGCGGCATGTGCAACTGGCTGACGAGGCGCTGTGCATCGGTCCGGCAGCAGTCAATCAGTCCTACCTGCTGATCGACGCGATCATCGACGCCGCGCGCAAGAGCGGTGCCGACGCCATCCACCCCGGCTATGGTTTTCTTTCCGAGAACGCCGATTTCGCGCAGGCCTGCGAGGCTGCCGGCATTCAGTTTATCGGCCCGTCCGCCGAGGCCATCCGCCTGATGGGCAGCAAGCGCCTGTCAAAAATCGCCATGCTGAATGCCGGAGTGCCCTGCATTCCTGGCTACGAAGGCGCCGAACAGGACGATGACACGCTGAGCCACGCGGCCGAGCGCATCGGTTACCCGCTGATGATCAAGGCCAGCGCCGGTGGCGGCGGCCGTGGCATGCGCCTGGTAATGAACCCAGACGAGCTGGCCGGGCAAATCCGCAGCGCACGCTCGGAGGCACTGAATGCCTTCGGCAGCGGCGAACTGATTCTGGAAAAAGCCGTGCTGCAGCCACGTCATGTGGAGATCCAGGTGTTCGGCGACCAGCACGGCAACCTCGTCTACCTCGGCGAGCGCGACTGCTCGGTACAACGTCGCCACCAGAAGGTGGTGGAAGAAGCCCCCTGCCCGATCATGACGCCCGAATTGCGTCAGGCCATGGGTGAGGCTGCGGTGAAGGCCGCGAGATCGGTCGACTATGTCGGCGCCGGCACCGTGGAGTTCCTGCTGGATCAAAACGGCGAGTTCTACTTTCTGGAAATGAACACCCGCCTGCAGGTCGAGCACCCGGTCACCGAGCTGGTCAGCGGGCAGGACCTGGTGGCCTGGCAACTACGGGTCGCCGAAGGCCAGCCGCTGCCACTGAGCCAGGACGCCATTCGCCTCAGCGGACACGCCATCGAGGTGCGCCTGTACGCCGAGGACTCGAGCCACGACTTCATGCCGCAGACGGGCAATGTGCTGCGCTGGGAGCCGGCGTTGCTCGACGGCATCCGCATCGACCACGGTTTGCGCGAAGGTCAGGCCGTCACCCCGTTCTACGACCCGATGCTGGCCAAGATCATCGCCTACGGCGCCACCCGCGACGAGGCTCGGCGCAAGCTGGCACGCGCGGTGGAGGATTGCGTGCTGCTAGGGGTCAAGGGCAACCAACGCTTCCTCGCCAACCTGCTCAAGCACCCGGAGTTCGCCGCTGGCAACGCCACCACCGCCTTTATCGCCGAACACTTCGCCAGCGACTCGAGCCTGAGCCCCCAGCCGCCTGGCCCGGCCGAACTGGCCAGCGCCGCCGCCCTGCTCTATCAGGCCTCGGCACAGTCCAGCGCTCATCAGGCCGGGCTGGCTGGCTGGCGCAACGCCGGCAATGCCCCCTGGCGCTTCCTGCTCAAGCACGACGAGCAACAGTTCGCCGTCGAACTGACGGTCCTGGAATCCGGGCAACAGCCACGACTCAGGGCAAGCGTCGGCGACCAACGACTGCACCTGCACCTGCGCCTGCTTGGCGCTGACGGTCGCTGGGCCACTCTGGAGCTGGACGGTGTGCGCCGACGCCTGGCCTATCAGCAGAGCGCCGGCACACTGTGGCTGTACGGCCACAACGGCAACCTGGAGTTGACCGACGTCAGCCATGCGCCCGCCAGCGCCGCCGTGGGCACGGCTTCAGGCATGGTCAAGGCGCCGATGGACGGCGCCATAGTCGAGGTATTGGTAGAAGACGGCAGCAGAGTCAGCAAAGGCCAGTTGTTGCTGGTACTGGAAGCGATGAAGATGGAACACCAGGTGAAAGCCGCTATCGACGGCATCATCCGCCGCGTGCAGGTGAGCAAGGGCGATCAGGTGCGCAACCGCCAACAACTGCTGGAAGTGCAGGCGGAGTGAGGGGCGAAACGAACTTAGTTCACGGCCCAGGCATGAGACACATTACTGACGTCAGAATAGTGGCTTTTTGCATCCAGGCAGATCATTATTCTGCCCGAGCAGTTACAAGGATGCCGCATGCCCCGCCCTTTGCCACACAGCGAAACCACTGCCTCTGCGCACTTTCGAGCGACTTTCGCTCGGCGCACTCTGCCCGCGATCGTTACCGTACTGTTGCTGGCGCTCATAGCCACCACGGCAACCCTGCTCCACGTTGCGCGCCAGCAAGACGCACAAGCGGCGCAGCAGAGTCTGCTCTTCGCCAACAAGGCGATAGAGGCGCGCCAACAGGGCCTGGCCGGGTCGGTGAGCGATAATGCTTTCTGGGGCGATGCCTACCAACATCTGCATCAACGCGTCGATCTGGAGTGGGCCTACACTCGCCAGAATCTGGGTCCCTCGCTGTACCAGGACTTCGGCTACGAGGGCCTGTTCGTGATTGCCCCAAATAACACGACCCTGTACTCGGTAATCGAGGGTGAATTAAGCACCCTGGACATTCGCCAGTGGCTGCGCGGCGACCTCGAGCAGCTGCTCGCCCGCGCGCGTGACACGACCCAAGAGGCCGAGCCACAGCTCGCAATGATGCAGGTCGGCGACTATCCCGCGCGAGTCGCCGCAGCCCGCTTGACCAGCGGGGACGACCCTTCGGTCAGCGAAATAGCGGGGCCGGCCTCGGTGCTGATCTTCGTTGACGTGCTCGGCGCACAAAAGCTGGAGGACTACGGGCAAAACTACCAGCTGGCAAATTTGCGCATCCCCCGCGATGCGCAGGATGCCACCGAACAACCGGCCCTGACCCTGCTCACCGATACCGGCACCGCGCTGCTGTTGCGCTGGGACCAGAGCCATCCGGGTCGGGAGATGCTGCTGATGGTCATGCCGCTGCTGGGCCTGCTTGGCCTGGCCCTCACCGCCCTGACCTGGCTGGTGCTGCGCCATGCGATGGCCAATGCACGCCTGATGGAACTCGGCTACAGCCGCCTGGAGAGCAGCAAAGCGGCACTCGCCGCCAGCGAGGCGCGCTTTCGCGATGTCGCCGAAGCCACCTCGGACTGGATCTGGGAGGTCGATGCCGACTATCGCCTCACCTACCTCTCCGGACGTTTCGAGGCGGTCACCGGCCTCCCTCCGGCCAGCTGGCTGGGACGCCCTCTCAGCGAGCTACTCAGCTGTGACGGTCAGCCCCTAATCGACTGGCTCTCCACCCCCCTTCGACCTAAGGCAGATCGCAGCACACTCGATTGCCGCTACCTGGCCGCCGATGGTCAGCGGCGCACCTGTCGCATTGCCAGCGGCCCCATCAGCAAGGACATACGCGGCGACAGTCATTATCGGGGCACCGCCAGTGACATTACCGAAGAAGTCGAGGCCCAGGCCCGCCTGCAGCACCTCTCGCAACACGATGCCCTGACAGGCCTAGCCAACCGCAACCATCTGCGTGAGTTTCTCGAAGGCAAGCTCAACAATCTACCGCCCATCGAACAGCCGCTGGTGATGCTGAGCATCGACCTGGATCGCTTCAAGCCAATCAATGATGCCCTCGGTCACGCGGCGGGTGACCAGGTACTGCATGAAGTTGCCCGGCGCCTGCGCGAGTGCACCCGCGATGATGATTTGCTGGCCAGACACGGCGGCGACGAATTCGTCATGGTGCTCAGCGGTATCTACTCGCGGGAAAACATCGACCAGCTGTGCGGGCGCCTGATTGAAAAGATCAAGCAACCCTTCCTGATCGAGAATCAGGAAGTCTTTATCGGCGCCAGCATCGGCATCGCCATGGCCCCGCAGGATGCCGGCCAGGTCGAAGAGCTGTTGCGCTACGCCGACATGGCCCTCTATCAAGCCAAAGCCGCTGGGCGCAATACCTGGCGTTTCTATGCACAAGAGATGAACGAGCGCATCGTCGAACGCCGACAACTGGAACAGGACCTGCGCCTGGCCCTCAACCGGACCGACCAATTATGCCTGCACTATCAGCCGCGCTACCGCGTCGATGGCTTGCAACTGGCGGGCGCCGAGGCCCTTGTCCGCTGGCAGCACCCGCAGCGCGGCCTGCTTGGACCCGACCACTTCATCCCCTTGGCCGAGGAAACCGGACTGATAGTCCCGCTGGGTACCTGGGTCTTACGCAACGCCTGCATCGAGGCCATGCGCTGGACACAAGCACTACCGGTGTCGGTGAACCTGTCACCCTTGCAGTTTCGCTGCAGCGATCTGGTCGATCAGGTCAGGAGCGCCCTCGACGAAAGCGGCCTGCCCGCCGACCGACTGGAGCTGGAAATCACCGAGAGCGTGATGCTCGAGGATGCCGAGGGCGCACGGGTGACCCTCAAGCAGCTCAAGGCACTCGGCCTGCACCTGTCCATGGACGACTTCGGCACCGGTTACTCTTCCTTGAGCTACCTGCACACCTACTCGTTCGACACCTTGAAAATCGATCGCAGCTTCATCGCCGACCTCGACGTCTCGCCAGACCGCCGCGCCATCGTTCAGGCCATCATCGGGCTGGGGCGCGCGCTGTCCATGACCGTCACCGCCGAGGGGGTGGAGAATCAAAGGCAATTAGGCCTATTGCAGGAGGACGGCTGTTACGAGGCCCAAGGCTACTACTTGAGTCCGCCACTGCCCGCCGCAGCATTACGCCCACTACTGCACTGCGCGGTCGACGCCTAAACTCAAAACGCGCACCCGCCAGAATGATTGTTTGTCAGCTCACGCCACAACCACAATACCGGAGGAGCACCATGACACTCGCCAACAAGACCCTATTCATCACCGGCGCCAGCCGTGGCATCGGCCGTGAAATAGCCCTGCGCGCAGCACGCGACGGCGCCAACATCGTCATCGCGGCGAAGAGCGCGGAAGCCCACGCCAAGCTACCGGGCACCATCCACTCGGTGGCAGAGGAAGTTGCGGCGGCCGGCGGCAAGGCCCTGGCCCTGCAGCTGGATGTGCGTGACGAGCAGGCGGTGAAAGCCGCTATGGAACGCGCCGCCGAGCATTTCGGCGGCATCGATGGCCTGGTCAACAATGCCGGGGCGATCAAGCTGCTCGGCGTGGAAAAATTGGAACCCAAGCGCTTCGACCTGATGTTCCAGATCAACACCCGCGCGGTGATGGTTTGCAGCCAGGCGGCCCTGCCCTACCTGAAGCAGAGCACCAACGGCCATATCCTCAGCCTGTCGCCGCCGCTGAACATGGCCAGCAAATGGTTTGCTCAACATGCCCCCTACACGGTTACCAAGTACGGCATGAGCATGCTCACCCTGGGCATGAGCGAGGAATTCAAGAAATACGCCATCAGCGTCAACTCCCTATGGCCGCAGACCATGATCGCCACAGCCGCCATCGAGTTCGAACTGGGCAGCCGCGAAGCCTTCAAGCGCTCGCGTACCCCGGCGATCATGGCCGACGCGGCCCACGCCATCCTCTCCAGCAGCGGCCGCGCCATCAGCGGGCGGTTGTTGATCGACGAGGAGATCCTCCGCGAGCAGGGCCAGACCGAGTTCGACCACTACCGCTTCGACCCGGCGGGCGGGACTCTGATCCCCGATCTGTTCCTCGATTAAGCAGCCGCTGGTAAGCGCTTGTGTCCCGCCTGGCGGCGCGGCACAAGCAAGCCGGCCTGGAGGGACCGAGCTATCCGCCTGCGATTCAACACCTGCTCTACCGCTTGAACTCGAACTGCACCTCAGCGCCTTCCAACGACTTGAAGTAATCGTCACCCCGCTCATTGCTGAGCAATCGACCATTGAGCTGGAACGGGTTGTCGCTGCTCGCGCTCTCCTCGAACAACGACGGCAGCAATGGCTCCAGCGCTT
>JBFKAF010000183.1:0-6662 GCA_041621735.1 Pseudomonas sp. | reverse complement strand
GGCCGGCACCGAGCGCGTGCCGGTGACCTTCCGCGCCGCCGGCACCAGCCTGTCCGGCCAGGCGATCAGCGACTCGCTATTGATCGTCCTCGGCGACCACTGGAACGGCCGCGAAATCAGCGCCGATGGCGCACAGATTCGCCTCCAGCCGGGGGTCATCGGCGCGCAAGCCAACGCCGTGCTGGCGCCCTTCCAGCGCAAGATCGGCCCGGACCCGGCCTCGATCAATGCCTGCAAGATCGGCGGCATAGTCGCCAACAACGCCAGCGGCATGTGCTGCGGCACCGCGCACAACAGCTACCACACCCTGGCCGGCATCCGCCTGGTATTGGCCGATGGCGGCGTGCTGGACACCGAGGACAGTGCCAGCGTCGCGGCCTTCCAGGCGAGCCATGGCCAGCTGCTCGCGCGATTGGCCCAACTCGGCCGCGAAACCCGCGCCAACAGCGCGCTGGCGGCGAAGATCCGGCACAAGTACCGTCTGAAAAACACCACAGGCCTGTCGCTCAACGCCCTGGTCGATTTCGACCAGCCGCTGGATATCCTCAGCCACCTGATGGTCGGTTCCGAAGGCACCCTGGGCTTTATCAGCGCGGTGACCTATCACACAGTGCCCGACCATCCACACAAGGCCAGCGCGCTGCTGGTATTCCCCGACGTGGAGAATTGCTGTCGGGCGGTCACCCAGCTCAAACAACAACCGGTGTCCGCTGTCGAGTTGCTGGACCGGCGCAGTCTGCGCTCGGTGGAACACAAGGCGGGCATGCCGGCGTGGGTCAAGGCGCTGTCGAACACTGCCTGCGCCCTGCTGATCGAGTCACGCGCCGCCAGCCAGAGCCTGTTGCACGAACAGCTACAGAGCATCATGGCGTCCATCGCCGACTTCACTCTGGAGAAACAGGTCGATTTCAGCGAGGACCCAGCGGTCTACAACCAGCTATGGAAGATCCGCAAGGACACCTTCCCGGCAGTCGGCGCGGTGCGCGAGACCGGCACCACGGTGATCATCGAAGACGTTACCTTCCCGGTCGAACAACTGGCCGAAGGCGTCAACCGCCTGCTCGCGCTGTTCGACCGGCATGGCTATGACGAGGCGATCATTTTCGGCCACGCCCTGGAGGGCAACCTGCACTTCGTGTTTACCCAGGCCTTCGATACGGCGCAGCAAATTGCCCGCTACTCGGCCTTTATGGACGACGTAGCGCAGCTGGTGGCGGTGGAGTTCGGCGGCTCGCTGAAAGCCGAACACGGCACCGGGCGCAATATGGCGCCCTTCGTCGAGTTGGAGTGGGGCACTGACGCCTATAAGCTGATGTGGCAGATCAAGCGCCTGCTCGACCCTCAGGGCATCCTCAACCCGGACGTGGTGCTCAGCGAAGACCCACAGATTCATTTGCAACACCTGAAACCACTGCCGGCCGCGAACGACATCATCGACAAATGCATCGAATGCGGCTTTTGCGAACCGGTGTGTCCGTCCAAGGGGCTGACCCTCAGCCCACGCCAACGCATCGTTATCTGGCGCGATATTCAGGCTAGAAAGCGCGCGGGTATCGATACCGCAACACTGGAGCGCGACTACCAGTACCAGGGTCTGGACACCTGCGCGGCTACGGGGCTGTGCGCCCAGCGTTGCCCGGTCGGCATCAACACCGGCGACCTGGTGCGCCAGCTGCGCGCCCGCAGCGCCAGCCATAAGCGCAGCGCCAGCTGGCTGGCCGAGCATTTCGCCAGCGCACTGAAAGGCATGCGTTTCACCCTGCTGGCCGCCAACGGCATGCGCAGGCTGCTCGGCGCACCGCTGCTGGAGAAAACCTCGGCAGGCCTGCGCAAGCTTTCCGGCGACCACCTGCCGCAGTGGACGGCGGCCATGCCGCAAGCCGTGCAACCGATTCACTTCAGCCCGGCGAACGCCGATTCGCGCCCCCGAGTGGTGTACCTGGCCGCCTGCGTATCCCGCAGCATGGGCCCGGCGTTCGGCGACCGCGAACAAATGCCACTGCTCGACAAGACCCGCGCGTTACTGGAGAAAGCCGGCTTCCAGGTGGTGTTTCCGGACAACCTGGACAACCTCTGCTGCGGCCAGCCATTCGCCTCCAAGGGTTACCCCGAGCAGGCTGACAGCAAGCGCCAGGAGTTGCTCGACGCCTTGCTCAAGGCCAGTCGCGGTGGCCTCGACCCGATCTATTGCGACACCAGCCCCTGCACCCTGCGCCTGCTGCAAGATGGACTGGACGAGCGCTTGCAGCTATTCGAACCGGTGAAGTTCATTCGCCAGTACCTGCTCGAACGCCTGGAGTTCACCCCCCAGGAGCAGCCGGTGGCGGTGCATGTCACCTGTAGCACCCAGCACCTCGGCGAAGCCCAGGGGCTGATCGAGATAGTCCAGCGCTGCGCCAAGCACGTGGTGGTGCCAGAAGGCATCCACTGCTGCGGTTTCGCCGGTGACAAAGGCTTCACCACCCCGGAGCTCAACGCCCACTCACTGCGCACCTTGAAGGGTGCGGTGCAAATTTGCGAGGAAGGTATTTCCACCAGTCGCACCTGCGAGATTGGTCTGAGCCATCACGCCGGCATCGATTATCACGGCCTGGTCTATCTGGTAGATCGCGTCACCCGTCCGAGAGCCTGACACGCCGGCTCTTATTTGCATTACCCGGGATGTGTCGCCATTTAAACGAAAACTCGCGACACGAGCGCTGAAGCCTGTCATTCGGAAAAAGTGAACTTAGCCTGCCGAGCGCTAGTCAGCTTTTAAGCCTGAATGATTTAGGTGGATATACACCTTGGCTGCATAGCGCGCCCCAACCTGGCGTGCGACGCCGAGTGACTATCAACGATGAGAGGACTATCAGATGAAACGTACCGCGCTATTTTTTACCGTCGCTGTGCTCGCCTCCCCCGCGTTTGCAGCTGAAGACTTGTGCACCGTCAAGATGCAGGAACTCGATAACAGCATGACCGTGATAGAGAACCTGGGCTCCCCACTCAAGGAGCAAGTCGAGGAACACAAAATGCTGGCTGACAAGGCCAAAAACATGGGCGACACAGAGGCCTGCGCCACCCATGCTGCCAAGGCCCTGGACCTATTGCAGGAAACCGGCGGTGAAGCCAGTTAGACGTACCACCGCAACCCTGAACGCACATGACCGGCAGTTCGCCAGTCACTTGCATTCAAGGCTATGCTTGCGAGTGCAGCACTTGTTTTTTGTACTGTTTTTTCTAGAGTGAAAGCACATCATTAGAGGAGAAATGCCATGCGCCGTCTTGCCGTTTTCCTATTCGCCGCTCTACTCAGCACGCCACTCTGGGCCATGCACTGCCCTGCCGATATGGCGAAAATCGACGCCATGCTAGCCAGTAACCCACCCAGCGACGCAGCCGTACTGGCCCAGGTCAAAGAACTCCGCGCAGAAGGCGAGGAGCTACACAAGTCAGGCAACCACGGCAAGTCCGTCGAGGTGCTCGGTAACGCCCTGCAACTACTCGAAGCCAGCGAATAGACCGTGGAGCCAGCCTTATCCGCAGTTCCTATTTAGAGCCAGTTGTCCGTCGACACTGTTAGCTCAGCCGGTCGGCTGAGCTAACAGCCATAGGCTCCCTCCCCGTGATACGCAGCGAACACCTCATCGCCATACGAGCAGCCATCACCGGCTGCGCATGCCCTGCAGCGATCATCGCGTCGGCCGGCAACCTGCGCCCCTCGCCATCCGCGACACCCTGACCGGCAATGCACGACGGGGCGCCCCCTGAGGCACTGTTCCGCTAGCCGCGCCTGCGCATGCGGGCGTCCACGCGCTGGCGACAAGGCTCAAGCGGCTCAACAGAGAGCGCCGCCAGGCGCCTTACTCTGGCGCGGCGGCGCTCGGTAAATCGATCCAAAACCGACTGCCGCTGCCTGCGGTACTGTGAAAGCCCATCTCCCCGGCCATCAGACTGGCCAGTTCATGGCACAGCACCAGGCCGATACCGGTCCCCGGTATGTTCGAATTCTCCCGTCCCAACCGCTGGAACGGCTGGAACAGCTGGGCCTGCTGCTCGACGGTCAACCCCGAACCGGTGTCCTCAACCCACATGCGCACACAATCCGAGCGCACTTCGTAACCGAGACTTATCAGCCCCTGCGGACCGTTGTACTTGATCGCATTGGATAGCAGATTGAGGATCACCTGGCGTAAGCGCCGCTCATCTGCCTGGACATACAAGGACGCATCGGTCGCCGCCATAATCTGCAGCTGCAAACCTCGCTGCTGCACCTCCGGCTGCACCAGCTCGGCACAGCCTTGCAGCAGCACGCCAACCTCCACCGGCTGTAAATGCAGCTGCTGGCGGCGGCTTTCGATGCTCGACAGGTCGAGAATGTCATCCACCAGAGAAGTCAGATGACGGCTGGCTTTGACGATCTCCCGCGCGTAATCCGCCTCCTGCTGGGTATCCGGCTTCTCTTGCGCTTCCATTTCAATCAACTGACCAAAGCCAAAAATAGCGTTCAGCGGCGTGCGCAGTTCATGGCTCATGCTGGACAAGAAGCGGCTCTTGGCCTGACTGGCGGCCTGAGCCTCCAAGCTCGCGCGCCGCAACTCCTCCTGCACCTGCTTGAGGCGCGTGATGTCGACATGGGTACCGGCGACGCGCAAGGCCTGGCCCTCGGCATTGCGTTCCAACACCTTGCCGCGGCTCAGCAGCCAAGCGTATTCGCCACGCGAGTCGGCATAGCGATACTCGGCCTCGAAATCATCCTCGCCACTGGCAGCGAATTGCTGGCGCAGATGACGGATGCGCTCCAGGTCATCCGGGTGCACCCGCAGGTTGAATTCACTGAAACTCATGCTCTCGGCGGTCAGGCCAAAGCGTTTGAGGAAGCGCTCGCTGAGTTTTATGCTCATGTTCGGCGCATCCACCTCCCAGAGACTCTCGGTGGTACTTTCCAGCACCAACTGCAGGATGCTCTTCGCCTCTTGGCGCTCGATCTCGCTGGCCTGCAATTGCTCCCCGGTCTGCTGCACCGCACGAGCCATGAAAGCCAGCTCCTCGATCTGGCTGGTCGGTGCACTGGGGTGGAAATCGCCCTGACCAAGTCGGCGCATCATCCCGACGACGCCGGCAATCGGCTGCGCCAGTTGATCGCTCAAGCGCCGCGAACGCACCCACATCCAGGCGAAAAACAACAGGTAAAACAGTGCCAGCCCACCGATCAACAGGTAACCAATCTGCAAGTAGCGTTCAGCCAGACGATTGGTTTCGCTGAAAATACTCCCCTCATCGACGACCAGCAGCAGGCGCCAGCCGGTTTGCGGAATCTCGCTCCACGCCACCAACTGCTTGCGACCACCGAGCACCACCTCTTGAACATGCCCCTGCCCAGCCGCCATGGCCTGCAACAGTGGCTGCATCTCGGCGCGCTTGCTCAGATTGAAGTCCTCTGGCTTGAGCACCTCGCGCCGAACCGCCTCCTCATAGGAGTAATGGGTCAGCTCACGCAGCCCGAAATCCTCCTCCCCCGCTTTTGGCAACGCCATGATGTTGTGGTCGCGACTGACCAACATGGCATAACCCTGCCATGGCACATCCAGCTCACCGATCTCGCTGAGCATCTGCCCAACGGTAATGTCCAGCCCCACCACCCCCTCGAGAAAATCATTGCGGTACACCGGCGCGATCACCGACATCATCCAGCCCAGTCCCGCCGGATCGAGGTAGACATCGGTCCACGCGACCTTACGCTCGGGGTTGTGCTGAGCGTCGGCGAGGTAATAGAAGTTGTAATCGGGTATCACCAGATCGTGCGGATACTGCTCGGGCGTCATGAAGAACGGATAAATACGGTTATAGCTGTCCCAACTGTTGAAGTAGAGCGCCGCGACCAGCGGGTTGGCCGCACGGATTGAGCGCATTAGCGGGTCCAGCTGCGACAAGCGCAGGGCCTTGGCCCTATCCTGCTGCGCTGGCGCTGTGCTGTTAGCGTAGAACGAGGCAGCCCGACCATCGTCGGTACGGCTGTAATACACCCCGCTGGCAGTCGTGGCATGGCGCCGCAACTCCACCTCATCCGGTTGGAAGTCGGTATTTTGCAAAGCCCGTTGCGCAGCATCACGGAACACCTGAACCTGCGCTTCGGCTGAACGCAGGCGGCTGTCAATTATCTGCCCCTCACGCACCACCGCCGCAGACAAATCCTCCAGCGCACTCTGCTGCAAGTGCTCTATCTGCGCATCACGTATCGCCGCGTTGCTTAGTAGATAGACCGTAATCAACACCGATTCCACCAAAACCAGCGGAATCAACGCACTCTGTACAAACGCGCGCCAAATCCACTGACGCAAGGGGTAACGCGACTCGCGCGACATAGTAAGGTCTCTTCCCAAAGACATTGCAGCAGCTCTAGCCCACAATCATAGCCGCACTCTGCGCATAGCGTCCGCTCGACAATCGCTGGGTCGACGCTGCGGAACCTTTGCCGTACACTGAGCATCCTAGCTACACGCACTACTGTTTTGGGGCCGATTAGGATTCGACGCCGGTAACAAAACTTGAGGGGCATGCCGAGTTGGTAACAGAACTCGTAAATACACTGTTGCAAAAATCCATAATTGCCAATGATGACAATTACGGTGCTCAACTAGCTGCGTAAGCAGCCTAGTCGCACTTCTGGTAGCTTCGGC
>JBFKAF010000182.1:0-6667 GCA_041621735.1 Pseudomonas sp. | reverse complement strand
CAAGCTGCGTATGACCGTGCTGGCTCACCGGGGCTTCTTTGTCACCAAGGGCTACCCCCTGTTCAAGCTTGATCGTGAAATCGAGGAGGAAGTGTGCGAGCAACTGCTCGACTGCTTTGGCTTTTTCATCGAGGAGTACGCCAGTTCGCACTACTACTTCGGCTGCAAGCAAATTTCGGAAATCGCAGTAAAAGCACTAAGTCCAGGGATCAATGACCCAGGCACGGCGATAAAAGCCATCGACATGCTCAGCGTGTTGTTTAGTCAGCGCCTGACTCTTCCCGACCTGGATATTGCGCCGCTGGCTAAAGAGTCGCCGCGCTTGTTCTACCGAGAACTGACACTGGATCAGATGCTGCTGCACATACTCGGGCCGATCCGCACCTACGCCAGCAACGACGTCAGTGTGCTGGTCTGCCTGCTGCAGGCGTTCAAGAACCTGCTGTATCAAACCACCCGCGCGGATCAACGCAGCGAGCTGATCAGGCACGCCCAGAGCGTGCTGGACAGTGCCGAGCAGCAGCTCGCCATTCGCCGCGACCGAGAAGAAATCAATGCGCTGGTCACACGCATCAACGCGTTGTCCGGCAAGCGAGCACCCGCATTAAAACCGATCAATATTGCATAACACCGGGCACATCTCGCACCAAATCGGTGCGCCGCCCAACTCGGAATAATCCAAACATTTTTAATAATCAGAAATAACCATTTAGAAACAAGCACTTAAACAATATCGACTTAACCCCTTGGCGCGCTTCCTGCTTGCTATCGAGCTCATACTTCCCTAGGGTAGTCCGCCATGTGGTCTCATATTGTCCCGATCAGCTCGTTGCTGGGCGGGGTTGCGTTACTCCTGCTCGGCAATGGCCTTCTCAATACCTTACTGACTCTGCGTGGCGTGGCCGAAGGCTATTCCACCGGGATGCTCGGACTGATTATGTCCGGGTACTTTGTCGGCTTTCTCCTCGGCACCTGGCTGGCGATTCCGCTGGTACGTCGCGTTGGGCACATCCGTGCGTTCGCCTTTTGTGCCGCGCTGGCGGCCATCACCGCCCTGCTCCACGTGCTGATCGTCAACCCCTGGGTATGGCTGGGTCTGCGCGTGCTCTACGGCCTGGCACTGGTCAGCCTGTATATGGTGATCGAGAGCTGGCTCAACGCACAGGCCCCCAACGACAAGCGCGGTCAGATTTTCGCCGTGTACATGGCGGTCAACCTCGGCGCCCTGGCGGCCGCGCAGCAATTGCTTGGCCTGGCGCAACCGACTGAATTTATCCTGTTCGTCCTGGCCGCGATGCTGATCAGCGCCGCGCTGATGCCCATCACCTTGACCCGACAGGCGCAGCCCAGCTTACCGGAGTCGCTGCACACCAATCTGCGCCAACTGGCCAGCGTGGCGCCCCTGGCGCTGGTCGCCGCCGGCCTGTCCGGCCTGGCCCTCGGCGCGTTCTGGGGCATGGCGCCGGTGTATGCCAGCCTGCTGGGTTTCGAGGCCTCGGGCGTCGGTCTGCTGATGAGTAGCACGATTCTTGGCGGCGCCTTGCTGCAGTGGCCAATCGGCCACTACTCCGACAGCCATGACCGGCGCCTGGTGCTGCTCTGGGTGGTGATCCTGGCGGTACTGATCGCCGTGCTGATGAGCCTGCTGCCGGCGGGCAACCTGCTGCTCGGAGTGATCTTCGTCTGGGGCGGCCTGGCCTTCGCCATCTACCCGATTGCCGTGGCGCAACTGATCGACCAACTGCACAGCGATGAAATTCTCGCCGGTTCCAGCGGTTTGTTGATGGTCAACGGCATCGGTTCGGTGTGTGGCCCGATGCTTGCTGGGATATTGATGCAACAGCTCGGCGCACAGGCGCTGCCGCTGTATTTCGCCGCCGTCCTGGGCTTACTCGCGGCCTATACCTTCTATCGTCTGCGCCACGTCAGTGACCTGGTCAGCGAGCCTCACGGACACTTCATGCCGATGCTGCGCACCAGCCCTACCGTGCTGGAGTTGATGCCCGATGCGCCGCCCCTCGAGCACGGCGACAGCCATGAGGAAGCCACACCCTCTTCACTGTAGGTGCCGCAGTACACGCACCTGCAGGAGCACAGCGGCGGCCGCCCAACGGGGACCCGCCCACTACTTAGCACGTCGGCCCAGGTCGGCGCGTCCACTCAGCCACTTTTGGACAGGGAGACAGCGCATGCTACTTGCCACCGATCTCGATGGAACCTTTCTCACCGGTGATTCCAAGGATCGCCTCAGCCTCTATCAGGCCATCACCTCGCACCCCGACATCCAGTTGGCCTACGTCACCGGACGCAGCCTGGAAACGGTTCTGCCGCTGCTGGACGATCCGACCCTGCCGCAGCCGGACTACATCATCGCCGACGTCGGCGCCAGCCTCTATCACGGTGACAGCCTGCAGCCGATCCAGCCGCTGCAGAACGAGATCGATGCGCGCTGGCCGGGCGAATCCCAGGTAGCTTCGGCGCTGATCGACTATCCCGACATGCAGCGCCAGGACGTCCCGCAGGCTCGTCGCTGCTCCTACTTCTGCAGCCCCGAGCGCAGCGCCGATCCGGCCCTCAAGGCCATCGCCGAGCAGCTCGACTGCGACCTGCTGTACTCCGCCGAGCGCTACCTGGACTTTCTCCCGCGCGGCGTGAACAAAGGCAGCAGCCTGCTGGCGCTGGTCGACTTGCTTGGCCTCGCGCGCGATCAGGTGCTGGTGGCCGGCGACACCCTGAATGACCTGAGCATGCTCACCAGTGGCCTGATGGGCGTCTGCGTGGGCGACTCCGAGGCGGAGCTGCTGGAGCAGACCCGCCAGTGCCCGCAGGTGCTGCACGCCAGCCGTTCCGGTTGCGGCGGCATCCTCCAGGCCATCGCCCACTTCGGCTTCCTCGGTGAGCGCGGCATCGCCGCCGAGACGCGCCAGGCCGCACAACCGGGCAACGCCGATCTGGTCATGGTCTACCACCGCCTGCCCTACGAAGAACACCGCGTCGACGGCCAGTTGCAGCGTCGCCGGCCGACTTCGCCGAACGGCATTATCCCCACCCTGCTGAGCTTCTTCGGCGATGGCCGCAAGGGTTCCTGGGTCGCCTGGGCCGTACATGAAGACGCCGACGAGCCCTTCGACACCCACACCACCGTGGATGCCGAGCGCTACCCACTGCTCACCGCGGCGCGCGTGGCGTTGACCAAGGAAGAGGTGGATATCTTCTACAAGCGCTTCTCCAAGGAAGCCTTCTGGCCGACGCTACATACCTTCTGGGAGCGCGCACAGTTCCGCGAAGAGGACTGGCAGGTGTTCCTCAAGGTCAACCGCGCCTTCGCCGAGCGCACCGCCCTGGAAGCCGCAGAAGGCGCAACCGTGTGGTTGCATGACTACAACCTGTGGATGGTCCCCGGTTACCTGCGCGAACTGCGCCCCGACGT
Organism: Pseudomonas sp.; assembly: GCA_041621735.1. Lineage (GTDB taxonomy): Bacteria > Pseudomonadota > Gammaproteobacteria > Pseudomonadales > Pseudomonadaceae > Aquipseudomonas. Next base: position 3,237 of record JBFKAF010000182.1, on the reverse strand, counting down.
GCGCATCGCCTTCTTCCACCACACCTATTTCCCCTCGGCAGACGTGTTCAACGTGCTGCCGTGGCGCCGGCAGATCATCGGCAGCCTGCTGCAGTGCGACTACATCGGCTTCCACATCCCGCGTCAGGTGGAAAACTTCGTCGACGCCGCCCGTGGCGTCACCCCGCTGCAAACCGTCAGCCGGCAGAACTGCGCGCCGCGCTTTATCACCTATGGCTGCGCGGTGGGCCTGGAGCGCATGACCACGGCGGTCGACACCGGCAGCCGGGTGGTCAAGCTCGGCGCCAACCCCGTCGGCCTGGACATCGACCGGGTGCGCAACGCCCTGGCCGCGCCGAAGATCCGCGAGATGATGACCCGCCTGCGCGAAGAGCTGGCCGGGGTCAAACTGATCCTCTCGGTCGAGCGCCTCGACTACACCAAAGGCATCCTCGAGAAGCTCAACGCTTACGAACGCCTGCTGGCGGAAAACCCGGAACTGCTGGGCAAGGTCACCCTGGTCACAGTCTGCGTACCGGCGGCCAAGGAAATGACCATTTATGACGAGCTGCAGGCACAGATCGAACAGGCGGTCGGACGCATCAACGGACGCTTCGCGCGGATCGGCTGGACGCCGCTGCAGTTCTTCTTCCGCAGCTTGCCGTTCGAGGAAGTCAGCGCCTGGTACGCCATGGCCGACGTGATGTGGATCACCCCGCTGCGTGACGGGCTCAATCTGGTGGCCAAGGAGTTCGTCGCCGCCCAGGGCTTGTTGGGCGGTCGTGGCGTCTTGGTGCTCTCCGAGTTTGCCGGCGCCGCCGCCGAACTCAAGGGCGCCCTGCTGACCAACCCCCACGATCCGATGGACATGGTGCAGACCTGCTACATGGCCTTGAACCTGCCCAAGGCCGAAGCCGAAGCCCGCCTGCGCGAGCTGTTCGACATCGTCAGCTACAACGACATCCGCCGCTGGGGCGACGAGTTCCTCGCCGGCGTGGCAGAGCCCGAGGTGGAAGAGCCGTTGATCCTGGCGTCCTGAACCTAGCCGAACCGCCTGGCCCCAAGTCCGACTCGCTTGGGGCCAGGCGCTCGCCTTGTCGCACCAGGCTTGAACGCGTCAGGCCTTTCTCTCGCTACAGCCTCTGACTGGCCCAGGGCAGCCGCGTTGGGGCCCTGGCTCACTGATCCGTTTCGCAGTTGATCATCCAGGGCACGCCGAAGCGGTCGACCAGCATGCCGAAGCGCACGGCCCAGAAGGTTTGCTGCAGCGGCATCTCAACCCGTCCCTGCTCTGCCAGGGCGCTGAAAATGCGCTCGGCCTCTGCAATGCTGTCGACGTTGAGTGAGACCGAGCAGCCCTTGATACCCTCATAGGGATGCTCCGGGTGGCTGTCGGAAGCCATCAGCACCTGATCGCCCACCACCAGGCGGGCATGCATGATCTTGTCGCGCAGCCCCTCGGGCACATCACCAGCGGCCGGGGTATCGCCGAAGCTGAACATCGCCTCGAGGGTGCCGCCCAGGCAGTGCGCGTAGAACTTGAAAGCGGCCTCGCATTGGCCGTCGAACGTCAGATAGGCATTGATTTTCATGTTGGACTCCCTTGGCTGCCAGTGCTTCACGCCTTGCTGCTGATCTGTGCGCGAATGGACTCTTCCTGCTCGCGCAACTCGGGGGTGAACTCGGCGCCGAAGTCCTCGGCCTCGAATATCTGACGTATCTCGATCTCGGACTCGCCCGGCATAGGATTTGGACAGCGTTTAACCCATTCGATTGCCTCTTGCAGGGACTTCACCTGAAATATCCAGAAACCGGCGATCAGCTCCTTGGTTTCGATAAAAGGGCCGTCGATCACAGTGCGCTGGCTGCCAGAAAACTTCACCCGCGCGCCCTTGGCGCTCGGCTGCAAACCCTCGCCGGCGAGCATTACGCCGGCCCGCGCCAGTTCCTCGTTGTAGCGCCCCATCGCCGCAAGCAACTCCTCACTGGGCATCACGCCCGCTTCGGATTCCTGGCTGGCCTTGATTATCACCATAAATCGCATCGTCCTACCTCCTCGTAATGGATAGCGAGCCAGGGCTGTTGCGCCTGTCTCTGCTTACTAGTCGAACCGACAACAGCAAAATAGACAGGGCGTGGAGTTTTTCTAGTTTTTGCGGGCGACCAACGCATCTTCTGCGCGAGCGTTCACAGTTGAATGCCGAGCAATCGTGAGGCGCGCTGCGCACAGGCTACTAGCGGGCGACCGCTTCCTTGGCAATGCTGGCAAGCGCCTTTTGCAGGCTCTCTATGGCCGGACATTGGCCGACGCCATGGCGCTGAGCCAGATAGGCCGGATCGTTGTAACCCAGCCAGACCTGGCCGGTGTCGTCTTGCCAGACCAGCGCCTTGAGCGGCAGATCGATACCCATGGACTGCGCGCACTGCATCAGCGGCGTGCCACCCTGGGGATTACCGAAGATCAGCACTTCGGTGGCTCGCAGGGTCTTGCCGATCTGGGCGGCACCAGCTGCATGATCGATCCGCGCGAACACCTTGAGGCCACGCTGCTGCACCACATGCTCAAGGCGGCTCATGGTGCCTTCAGCGCTGCGCGGACTGTTGAGCACAATCAAACCGTCGGCGGCCACGACGATCGATGCGCACGTGAAAAGCGTCAGGGCGACCAGCGAGCGTACTAGTTTCATGGGGAACTCCTTGAGATCCGGGCCTTTGCTGGGAGGCGCCATAAACGCCTGGGTAGGTGTTCAGGCCGGAAAACCATCGCAATGCTCGGCACTGACACCGGGCTCAAACCACGCCGCTCTTTCCGCCCAGAAAATGTTGGCTTGCGGGGCAATATTCGGCTCATCGTTCAAGCAACCGGCCGGCACGATCAAGGCCTTGCCGCTCTTGCTGAGAAAGGGCAAGCCCGAACCACACTCGGTACAGAACACGCTGGTGAAGCCTCTGCCAGGGTAGTCATATCGTTTCATACCTGTCTGGCCCGACAGCCATTCGATGTTCTGCGGCGAGGTGAACAGGTTTGCGGCATTCGAGCTGCCGGTAATCTTGCGGCACTGACTGCAATGGCACAGATAAAACTTCGCAAACTGATTTTTCAGCGAGAACCTGACGGCCCCGCACAAACACCCACCCTCGATTACTGGCTTCATCCCTCACCTCGTCTGCACGATCACTCTTGCCGGCGCCTGACAGGCTAGCGCGCGACGCACCGTTGCAGGCTAGCATTTCTGCCCGACTGGGGTGGTCGGCGCT
>JBFKAF010000181.1:0-6672 GCA_041621735.1 Pseudomonas sp. | reverse complement strand
TGCGGGTCCAGCTGCGCCAAGATCGGCACCAATACTGGACGCCAAGGGCGGATACCCAGCGAGGTGATCGGATCTGGTTCGTCGACACCTTTCAACCAGTCGTTCAGCACGATCTGTCGCGGGGAGTCGAGGCTAGAGCCCTGGTCGCGCACATTGACCAGCAAGGTGCCGCTCTCCCCCAAACGACGCACCAGTTGCAAATTGACCGCAGCCCAACCCGTGGTTGGCTCACCATTTACCGCAACGATTTCCTGCCCCGCCTGCAGCCCCGCTTCGGCGGCCAGGCTGGCGCTCTCAACCGCACCGATGACCGGGCGAACCTGTTGGCTGCCGAGCATCGCCACCAGCCAGAAAAACGCCAGCGCCAGCAGGAAGTTGGCCGCCGGCCCAGCAATAACGATGGCGATGCGTTGACCCACGGTCTTGCGACTGAAGGCTTGATCCAACTGCTCAACCGGCACATCGCCTTCGCGCTCATCGAGCATCTTGACGTAGCCGCCCAACGGGATCGCGGCGATCACGAATTCAGTACCGCGGCGGTCATACCAGCGCAGCAGCGGGGTGCCGAAACCGACCGAAAAACGCAGCACTTTCACCCCACAACGCCGCGCCACCCAGAAGTGACCAAACTCATGGAACGTGACCAGCACCCCCAACGCAACCAGGGTGCCGACGATCATATACAGCGCACTCATCAACCTTCTCCTCGCCGACTATCCACGACGACTCAGCCACTGTTCGGCAAGGGCACGCGCCCGATGGTCAGCTGCCAGTACCGCATCCAGGCATTCGACCGCGACGACAGCCTCGGCGTTCAGCACTGCATCGATGATACTCGCGATCTCGGGAAAGCGGATGCGCCGTTCCAGAAAGGCCGCCACCGCCACTTCATTGGCCGCATTGAGCATGGCCGGCGCAGTCCCACTCGCCTCCGCCGCCTGACGCGCCAGACGCAGACAAGGAAAACGCTGCTCGTCCGGCGCCTGAAAATCCAAGCGCGCAATGGCGAACAAATCCAAGGGCGCGACACCCGAATCGATCCGCTGCGGCCAGGCCAAGGCATGACTGATCGGCGTACGCATATCCGGGTTACCCAACTGCGCCAACACCGAACCATCGACATAATCGACCAGCGAATGGATCACGCTTTGCGGATGAATCACCACCTCGACCTGAGCCGGCCGGGCGTCGAACAGCCAACAGGCCTCGATCAACTCGAGCCCCTTGTTCATCATGCTCGCCGAATCGACCGAGATCTTGCGCCCCATCGACCAGTTGGGATGGGCGCAGGCTTGCTCGGGAGTGACTTCGGCCAGCTGTTCCAGCGGGGTTTCGCGAAACGGGCCACCGGAGGCGGTCAACAGGATCCGCCGCACCCCTACGGACTCCAGGCCACGCGCATAGTCACCGGGCAAGCACTGGAAGATGGCATTGTGTTCGCTATCGATTGGCAGCAGCACGGCACCACTCTTGCGTACCGCCTGAATAAACAATGCGCCGGACATCACCAGCGCTTCTTTATTCGCCAGCAAGACCTTTTTGCCCGCCTCGACGGCAGCCAGGGTCGGCTTGAGCCCTGCGGCGCCGACGATAGCGGCCATCACCGCATCCACCTCGGGATGCGCGGCCACCTCACAAAGTCCCTGCTCACCGAACAGCACCTGGGTTGTCAGGCCCGCCGCATGCAGACCACCCTGCAGCTGGCGCGCCGCCTGAGCATCCTGCGCCACCGCAAAACGCGGACGGTAAATCATGCACAGCGCTTCCAGCTCAGCCAGACGACTGAAGCCAGACAAGGCGAAGACACAATAGCGCTGAGGGTGACGGGCAATCACATCCAGGGTGCTCAGGCCGATGGACCCGGTCGCCCCCAGCACCGTGATCTGCTGCAAGCGACTCACAACGCGCCCCAACCAGCCAACCACAGCAACGCCGCGAACACCGGAATGGCCGCCGTCAGGCTGTCGATGCGATCCAGCACCCCGCCATGACCCGGCAGCAGATTGCTGCTGTCCTTGATCCCGCTCTGGCGTTTGAACATGCTCTCGGTCAGATCGCCGACCACCGAGATCAGCACGACCACGGCCGCGCCCAACAAACCCAGCGCCAATTCACCGCCAGCCCAACCCCGATAGACACCGACTGCCGCAGTAATCAGCACACTGGTGAGCAGGCCGCCGACCAAGCCTTCCCAGCTCTTGCCCGGACTGACCCGCGGCGCCAGCTTGCGCTTACCGAATGCCTTGCCGGAAAAATAGGCACCGATATCCGCCGCCCAGACCAGGACCATCACCGCCAGGATCAGGCCATTGGCCTCCGGCCACTGCTTGAACAGGACCAAGCCCTGCCAGGCGGGCAGCAATATCAGCAAGCCGATCAGCAGCTTGCCTGGTGTGCCGCCCCAATACCGGCTGCTGGCGGGATAGCCCAGTACCAGCAACGTCGCCAACCCCCACCAGATAACACCGATCAACAGCACCCACGCGGCTAAAGCAGGCAGTTGATAGAGCCCGAACAGCAGGACGGCAACCACGCAGGCATAAGCCACACGCTGCAGTTGCGCGGTGAAACCTGCCAGACGCGCCCACTCCCAGCCACCCAGACTGACGACCGCGCCGATGAACAAGGCAAAGGCCTGGCCATCGAGCAGGAAAAACCCGCCCAACGCGACAGGCAGTAGCACCAGCGCGGTAATCACTCGTTGTTTAAGCATTAAGCACGCGCCTCGGCTTCGACCTGTTCACTGGTTTTGCCAAAGCGCCGCTGGCGCTTGGCGAAGTCCGCCAGCGCCTTGCGCATGGCGTCGTGCTTGAAATCCGGCCAGAGCAGGTCGGAGAAATACAGCTCGCTGTAGGCCAGCTGCCACAACAGGAAATTACTGATGCGATGTTCGCCACCGGTGCGAATACACAAATCCGGCAATGGCAGGTCACCCGTCGCCAAGCAGCCTTGCAGCAACTCGGGGGTTATCTCTTCAGGCCGCAAATGCCCACCCTGAACTTCGCGCGCCAGACGCTGCGCGGCCTGCGCGATATCCCACTGACCGCCGTAGTTGGCCGCGATCTGCAGCACGAAGCGCTTGTCACCGGCAGTCTGCGCCTCGGCCTCGCGCATGGCCGCCTGCAACTCCGGATGAAAACGCGAGCGGTCGCCGATGATACGCAGACTGATGCCATTGTCATTCAGCCGCTTGGCTTCGCGACGCAGCGCACCGAGGAATAGCTCCATCAGCGCGCCGACCTCGTCCGCCGGACGCTGCCAGTTTTCACTGGAGAAGGCGAACAAGGTCAGCACCTCGACCCCAGCCTCGGCGCACACCTCAATCACCGCGCGCACCGCATCGACACCCGCTTTATGCCCAGCGACGCCGGGCAACAGACGCTTTCTCGCCCAGCGGTTGTTGCCGTCCATGATGACCGCCACATGCCGCGGAACGGCCGGCTTGGCCTTCTTCACTGATTTTTCCATGGCAGAAAGACTGGCGGCCGTCAGACGGCCATCAGATCCGCTTCTTTCTGCTTCACCGCCACTTCGATCTCTGCGACGAACTTGTCGGTCAGCTTTTGCACGTCATCTGCGGCGCGGCGCTCTTCGTCCTCGCTGATTTCTTTCTCTTTGACCAGATCTTTCAACTGACTCAACGCATCGCGACGGATATTGCGCACCGCCACGCGGGCATCTTCAGCCGCATCACGCGCCTGCTTGGTGAAGCCCTTACGGGTCTCCTCGGTCAACGCCGGCATGGAAATCAGCAGCAGTTCGCCCAGGTTGGTCGGATTGAAACCCAGACCGGAACTCTGGATGGCCTTATCGACGGCAGCCAGCATGTTGCGCTCGAACGCTACCACCTGCAGGGTGCGCGAATCCTTGACGGTCACGCTGGCAACCTGATTCAGCGGAGTGTCGGCACCGTAGTAAGGCACCATCACCCCACCCAGAATGCTCGGGTGAGCCTGGCCGGTACGGATACGGCTAAACGCATGGGCCAGCGATTCCAGGCTTTTCTGCATACGCGCTTGGGCGTCTTTCTTGATCTCGTTGATCATTCTTCACCTTCCTCGATCAGAGTACCTTCGGCGCCACCCACTACAACATTCAGCAGGGCGCCGGGTTTATTCATATTGAACACACGCAGCGGCATCTTATGGTCGCGACACAGGCAGATGGCCGTCAGGTCCATCACACCCAGCTTGCGATCAAGCACCTCATCGTAGGTCAGACGGTCGAACTTCTCCGCATGCGGGTCCTTGAACGGATCGGCGGTGTATACACCATCGACCTTGGTCGCCTTCAACACCACATCGGCATCGATTTCGATGGCCCGCAGGCACGCTGCGGAGTCGGTAGTAAAGAAGGGATTGCCAGTGCCAGCGGCGAAAATCACCACCTCACCGGTTTTCAGATGACGCAAGGCCTTGCGCCGGTCGTAATGGTCGGTCACGCCCACCATGGAGATGGCCGACATGACGATAGCCGGGATATTCGAACGCTCCAACGCGTCGCGCATAGCCAAGGCATTCATCACCGTCGCCAGCATACCCATGTGATCGCCAGTAACCCGATCCATGCCCGCAGCACTCAACGCCGCACCACGGAACAAATTGCCGCCACCGATCACCAAGCCTACCTGAACACCGATGCCAACCAACTGGCCAACTTCCAGCGCCATGCGGTCGAGCACTTTGGGATCGATACCAAAGTCTTCCGAGCCCATCAAGGCCTCGCCGCTAAGCTTGAGTAGAATGCGCTTGTAACGCGGTTGACGACCACTCACCTGCTGAGCCATTACCAGTCTCTCCTGCAGCGGTTGAATTCTGCGCGGGCTGATCGCCCGCAATTATCGAGTGTTTCGACAACGCTCCTGGCCATGGGTGCCACCTGACACCCATGGCCAGCAAACTGCCACCCTAGTTCGACAAAGAGGCCGCGCGCATAAGCGGGCAGCCTCTTCGGGGCGACAGAATTGAATCCGTCTTACTGCTTGCTGGCAGCCAGTTGCGCAGCGACTTCTTCAGCGAAGTTGTCGACCGGCTTCTCGATGCCTTCGCCTACCTGGAAGCGGGTGAAGGAAACGATTTCGGCGCCAGCTTTCTTGGCCAGTGCACCGACCTTGACTTCTGGATCCTTGACGAAGGCCTGCTCAACCAGACTGGCTTCGGCGAGGAACTTCTGGATGCGGCCGCCAACCATCTTCTCGACGATTTCAGCCGGCTTGCCTTTGATCTTGTCTTCGTTGAGGCTCATGAACACGGCTTTCTCGCGCTCGATGGCCTCTGCGGAAACTTCCGAAGGCAGCAGGAATTCCGGGTTGCTCGCCGCCACGTGCATGGCGATATCCTTGGCCAGGTCAGCGTCACCGCCTTTAAGGACCACGACCACACCGATCTTGTTGCCGTGCAGGTAGGCATTGACCACGTCACCTTCGAGACGGGCCAGACGGCGAATATTGACGTTCTCGCCAACTTTGGCCACCAGCGCTTCACGCGCGGATTCCTGAGCGGCGATCAGCGGAGCCGCGTCGGTCAGCTTGTCGGCAAAGGCCTTTTCAATGCTGGCATTGACGAAGTTCTTGAAGTCGTCCTGCAGAGCCAGGAAGTCAGTTTGCGAGTTGACCTCGAGGATCACGGCCGACTTGCCATCTTCGGCAACTTTCACGCCGATGGCGCCTTCAGCGGCAACGTTGCCTGCTTTTTTAGCGGCCTTGATCGCGCCGGAGGCACGCATGTCATCAATGGCTTGCTCGATGTCGCCGCCGGCCTTGGTCAAGGCCTTTTTGCAATCCATCATGCCTTCGCCGGTACGCTCGCGCAGTTCTTTGACCAACGCTGCAGTAATCTCTGCCATTTCAAATTCCTCTTGGATAGGTTGTTAACCATTCCACCCGCAAAACGGGCGCTCAAGTCTTAACGCATTGCCGGCAACTAACAGGATCACTTGAAGCTGCGGTACGACAATGGTTTTCAAGGTGGCAAAAAGGGGGCCAAGCCCCCTTTTTGCGAACTAAGCAAACGCTAGAAGCGTTTCACTCAGCCTTCAGCAGCTTCTGCAGCCGGGGCTTGCTCGACGAACTCGTCGGTGCCGCCACCAGTGTTGCTGCGACCACGCACGATGGCGTCAGCCATGGCACCCATGTACAGCTGGATAGCGCGGATGGCGTCGTCGTTACCTGGAATGATGTAGTCGATGCCTTCCGGGCTGCTGTTGGTATCAACCACACCAATAACCGGGATACCCAGCTTGTTGGCTTCGGTGATAGCAATGCGCTCGTGGTCGACGTCGATTACGAACATGGCGTCTGGCAGACCGCCCATATCCTTGATACCACCCAGGCTACGATCCAGCTTTTCCAGATCGCGGCTGCGCATCAGGGCTTCTTTCTTGGTCAGCTTGGTGAAAGTGCCGTCCTGGGACTGAACTTCCAGATCACGCAGACGCTTGATCGAGGCGCGGATGGTCTTGTAGTTGGTCAGCATGCCGCCCAACCAGCGATGATCGACGAACGGCGAGCCGCAACGGGCCGCTTCTTCGCGAACGATCTTGCCGGCGGAACGCTTGGTGCCAACGAACAGAATCTTGTTTTTACCGGCAGCCAGCTTCTCAACGAAAGACAGTGCTTCGTTGAACATCGGCAGGGTTTTTTCAAGGTTGATGATGTGAATCTTGTTACGCGCG
>JBFKAF010000180.1:0-6751 GCA_041621735.1 Pseudomonas sp. | reverse complement strand
TCGGAGAAGCCCAGGGTGTCACGGTGCACCTCGCGCTGGTTGACCAGGCACGTCTTCGACTCGTGGACGAATTCGATCGGGTCTTCGATGGTCAGAATATGTTGGTACTTGGTGCCGTTGAGGTAATCGAGCATCGCCGCCAGGGTGGTCGACTTACCCGAACCGGTCGGCCCGGTAACCAGCACCAAGCCGCGCGGCACGTCGGTGATCTTGCGGAACACCTCGCCCATGCCGAGGTCTTCCATGGTCAGCACCTTGGACGGAATGGTCCGGAAAACCGCACCGGCGCCACGGTTCTGGTTGAATGCGTTGACCCGGAAACGAGCGACGCCAGGCACCTCGAAGGAGAAGTCGGTTTCCAGGAACTCCTCGAAATCCTTGCGCTGCTTGTCGTTCATGATGTCGTAGATCAGCGCATGCACCTGCTTGTGGTCCAGGGCCGGCAGATTGATCCGGCGCACATCGCCGTCGACTCGAATCATCGGCGGCAGACCAGCAGAGAGATGCAGGTCCGACGCGCCTTGCTTGGCACTGAAGGCAAGCAACTCAGTGATATCCATGGGACTCCCTAATGACGGTAGAATGCCGCGAACACAGAACGGCCGGGGCTACAGAGCGCAAGTAATGTCCACGATAGCAGAGAATATTGCAAAGGTTGGCGCGCGCATCCGTGAGGCGGCGCAAGCCTCGCAGCGAGATTGTGCGGCGATTGGCCTGCTCGCCGTGAGCAAAACCAAACCCGCCGCAGCGGTGCGCCAGGCGCATGCCGCCGGCCTGACCGACTTCGGCGAAAACTACCTGCAAGAAGCCCTGGATAAACAAGCCGAATTGAGCGACCTGCCCTTGTGCTGGCACTTCATCGGCCCCATCCAGTCGAACAAGACCCGGCCAATCGCCGAGCACTTCGCCTGGGTGCACTCGGTGGATCGCCTGAAGGTGGCCGAACGCCTGTCCGCGCAGCGGCCGGCGCAGTTGCCGCCGCTGAATATCTGCCTGCAAGTGAACGTCAGCGGCGAGGCCAGCAAGTCGGGCTGTACCCCGCAGCAGCTGCCGGCGCTGGCCCAGGCGGTTAGCCAATTGCCGAACCTGAAACTGCGCGGCTTGATGACCATTCCCGAACCGACTGAAGATCCGGCGGCGCAGCACGCGGCCTTCGCCCGCCTACGGGCACTGCAAGACAGCCTGAACCTCGACCTCGACACCCTGTCCATGGGCATGAGCCACGACCTGGAGGCCGCCATCGCCGAAGGCGCGACCTGGGTACGCATCGGTACGGCCCTGTTTGGCGCGCGCGATTATGCCCAGCCATAAGCACCCACATGCTCGACACGCATTTTCCAACTCGCTCTTTTCGACTCGCTCTTTTCGACTAAGTAAAGGAAGCCCGTTATGACCGCTCCTCGTATTGCCTTTATCGGCGCCGGCAATATGGCCGCCAGCCTGATTGGCGGACTGCGCGCCCAAGGCGTCGACGCCAGCGCCATCCGCGCCAGCGACCATGGCGCCGAACAACGCGCGAAGATCAGCACAGAGCATGGCATCCAAGTCTTCGCCGCCAATGCCGAGGCCATTGTCGACGCCGACGTGATCGTCCTGGCGGTCAAGCCGCAGGTGATGAAGGCGGTCTGCCTGGACCTCGCCGCACACATCGGCGCCAACCAGTTGATAGTGTCCATTGCCGCCGGCATCACCTGCGCCAGCCTGGAGCACTGGCTCGGCCCTCGCGCCATTGTGCGCTGCATGCCCAACACTCCGGCCCTGCTGCGCCAGGGCGTCAGCGGCCTGTATGCCAACTCGCAGGTATCGGCTACTCAACGCCAGCAAGCCGAACAGTTGCTCAGCGCTGTGGGCTTGGCGCTGTGGCTCGAGCAGGAGCAGCAGATCGACGCGGTTACCGCGGTATCCGGCAGCGGTCCGGCGTATTTCTTCCTGCTGATCGAGGCGATGACCGCCGCCGGGGAAAAGCTTGGCCTGCCGCGCGATACCGCCGCCCAGCTGACCCTGCACACCGCGCTCGGTGCCGCGCGCATGGCGGTGGCCAGCGAGGTCGACGCCGCCGAACTGCGCCGCCGCGTGACCTCGCCCGCAGGCACCACCGAGGCGGCAATCAACAGCTTTCAGGCCGGCGGTTTCGAAGCCCTGGTCGAACAGGCACTCAATGCAGCCGCCCGCCGCTCGGCGGAGCTGGCCGAACAGCTAGGTCAATAAGGAGTTAAACGATGATCGGACTCACTACAGCGGCTGTTTATATCCTGCAAACCATTGGCAGCCTGTACCTGCTGGTGGTGTTGCTGCGTTTCATTCTGCAGCTGGTGCGGGCGGACTTCTACAACCCGCTCAGCCAGTTCATCGTGCGCGCTACCCAGCCCCTGCTCAAGCCCCTGCGCCGGGTCATCCCGAGCTTCGCCGGGCTCGACCTGTCATCGCTGGTGCTGGCGATTCTGGTGCAGCTGGTGCTGATGGCGCTGACCCTGATGCTGATGGGCTACGGCCTGGACAACCTGGTGCAACTGCTGGTCTGGTCGGTCATCGGCGTCACCGCACTGTTCCTCAAGGTGTTCTTCTTCGCCCTGATCATCAGCGTGATCCTCTCCTGGGTCGCCCAGGGCAGCCACAACCCGGCCGTCGAACTGATCAACCAGATCTGCGAGCCGCTGCTGGCGCCGATTCGGCGCATCCTGCCGAGCATGGGCGGTCTGGATCTGTCGCCGATCGTCGCCTTTCTGGTGCTCAACCTGATCGACATGTTGGTGATCCGCAACCTGGCGATGATGAGCGGCATGTACCGGGGCCTCAGTCTGGCGGTCTAATGAGCCGCCATCGCCGGGCTGCGCGGTGAGCAATAAGGGTGCGCCCCAGCGCGCCGCCAGTGGATGGCAAGGCCAGCGCCCAGCTGCTGGCCTTCCTCGCCGCCTTTGCGTCGGCAAAAGCCAGGTCTGCCTGGAAAGTGGCCTGCAGAGCCAACAGCAACGCGCCCGCATCAAACAGACCCGGCAGCTGCCCGAGGTCCTCGGCCTGACCGCTCAACCCGCCTGAACGACCATAAGACGGGACGTCGGCGCTGGCCAATTGACACAATCACTGCTGCCCGCATAATTCCGCGCAAGCCAATCCCCGCCGTAGCGGGTTCGCTGTCGCAGTGCGCGGGGGTGTTGCCGCGCAGCCGCCACGCCTGGAGTCGTGGCCCAAGATAAAGCGCCACGTTGCCCCCCAAGACCCCGAACGTGATTAACGCGAGAGTACCCCAGGTCGTGCTAACCAGAGGATTGGCAGAATGAGCATGGAACGTCTCAGTCAACAGGTCGATGCCTACGTCGGCTGGAAACGCGAGCTGATGCGCGAGATCACCCGCTATCGCAGCTGGCTGGTGAACAACCGGCTCAGCTCCGACGCGGTGGACGCCAAGCTCGACCGCGCCCTGCGCTTGCTGCGCACCGATCACATCACCCTGGCCTTCGTCGGCGAGTTCTCGCGCGGCAAGACCGAGCTGATCAACAGCCTGTTTTTTTCCGAATACGGTCAGCGCATGCTGCCCTCGCAGGCCGGGCGCACCACCATGTGCCCCACCGAGCTGTACTTCGACCCACGCTCGGAACGCTCCTATATTCGCCTGCTGCCGATCGAGACCCGCCTGGCCGAGGCCAGCGTCGCGCAGTTCAAGCGTATTCCGGGACACTGGGTGAACATCCCGCTGGACCCCAGCGACCCGGACAACATGATCCAGGCGTTCACCCAGGTGGCGAAGACCAAGCCCATGCCGGTGGAGCAGGCGATTCAGCTGGGCTTTCATCCCGACATGCTCGAGCGCACCGGCAAACCCGGCCAGGTCCTGGTGCCGGCCTGGCGACATGCCTTGATTAACTTCGACCACCCGCTGCTGCGCCAGGGCCTGCGCATCCTCGACACCCCGGGCCTGAACGCCCTGGGCAGCGAGCCGGAGCTGACCCTGTCGATGCTGCCCAGCGCCCAGGCGATCCTGTTTCTGCTGTCGGTCGACACCGGCGTCACCGCAAGCGACCTGGACATCTGGCAACAGCACATCCGCCAGCTCGACGAAGACACCCAGGTCAGCCTGTTCGCGGTACTCAACAAGATCGACATGCTCTGGGACGACCTGGCCGGCGAGGCCTTCGTGCAGAACGCCATCGCCCAGATCCAGCACCTGACTGCCAAACAGCTCGGTATCAAGCCCGAGGACGTGCTGCCGCTATCGGCCAAACAGGCGCTGCTGGCCAAGGTACGCAAGGACCCGGCGCTGCTCGCGCGCAGCCAGATGAGCAACCTGGAGAACCTGTTGTGCGAGCGTATCGTCGCGCAGAAGGAGCGCCTGCTCGAAGGTCGCGTGGTGCGCCAGGTCCTGGCCCTGCTGCAAAACAGCCAGCACGCGCTCAATCTGCGCCTGGAGAAGGTCAACCAACAACACGCCCTGCTCAGCAATCATCAACAGGACAACGGCCAGCTGCTGTTCGAGCTGACCGCCAAGACCAAGCAAGACCACGGCCAGCACCACAGGCGCCTGCTCAGCCTGAAGACCAACCAGCGCCTGCTCAAGCGTCAAGGCGAGTTGTTGCGCGTCGCCGCCAGGCCCGAGTGTCTCGACGCGCACCTGCTCACGGTGCGCAAGAACCTCACCGGCAGCTGGACCACCCTCGGCATCAACCAGGCCATCCTGCAGTTCTTCCGCGCGGTGGAAAACGATCTGGACAACCTGCAGCACGATGCCGAGATGGCCAACAAGATGGTCGCCGCCATCTACCAGCGGCACAACCTGGAGAACCCGCTGCATGGCGTCGACGCGCCGCAGTTCTTGGTCAGCCGCTACCTGCGCGAACTCAAGCAGCAACAGAGCAAGGCCGACCAATTCCGCCTGCAGCTGAAGACCCTGCTGACCGAGCAGCGCAGCCTGACCCGGCGCTTCTTCGCCACCCTGGTGCAGGAAGTCATCGGCCTGCACCAGCGCTTGCGCCAGGATATCGAGCAGTGGGCCAGCGACGCCCTGATGCCGCTGATGCAGCACAGCCTGGAACACAAGCAAATGCTCGAAACCCACATGCTGCGGCTCAAGGCCCTGGCCCAGGAAACCCAGCAGGCCCGCCAGCGCAGCCAGTACCTGGCCCATTACCGCGACGAACTGGCCCAGCAACTGGCCCAGGCCGGCGAAATGCTCCGCGTCCTGCGCCGCCCGGCGCCGATCAAGCGTCAGGCCAAGGTGGTCAGTCTGCCCGGCGTAAACCGCGCGCACAGCGTCGGCGAGTAACGCCCCGCGCACGCGACCCGGCGCTTAGCCACCCAGGCCCTCACCCGCTGCCCCATGCGCTTGCCGCCTGGGGCGGCGCTCTTTAGACTGCTGCTCTTTCTTTTTCACGGGCTGGGACAATGCCGACTGCTTTTCCCCCGGACTCTGTTGGCCTGGTCACGCCCCAGGTGCTGCACTTCGCCGAGCCATTGGCGCTCGCCTGCGGACGCAGCCTGGCCGACTACCAACTGATCTACGAGACCTATGGCGAGCTGAACGCCGCGTGCAGCAATGCCGTGCTGATCTGCCATGCGCTGTCCGGCCACCATCATGCCGCTGGCTACCACAGCCGGGATGAGCGCAAGCCCGGCTGGTGGGACAGCTGCATCGGTCCCGGCAAGCCGATCGACACCAACAAGTTCTTCGTCGTCAGCCTGAACAACCTCGGCGGCTGCAACGGCTCGACCGGCCCCAGCAGCCTCAACCCGGCCACCGGCAAACCCTTTGGCGCGGACTTCCCGGTGATGACCGTGGAAGACTGGGTGCACAGCCAGGCGCGCCTGGCCGATGTGCTCGGCATCGCGCAATGGGCCGCGGTGGTCGGCGGCAGCCTCGGCGGCATGCAGGCCATGCAGTGGACCATCAGCTACCCGGAGCGGGTACGCCACTGCCTGGCCATCGCCTCGGCGCCCAAGCTGTCGGCGCAGAACATCGCCTTCAACGAAGTGGCGCGTCAGGCCATTCTCACCGACCCGGACTTCCATGGCGGGCACTTCCAGGAACAGGGGGTGATCCCCAAGCGCGGCCTGATGCTGGCGCGCATGGTCGGCCACATCACCTACCTGTCGGACGACGCCATGGGCGAGAAATTCGGCCGTGGACTGAAGAGCGAGAAGCTCAATTACGACTTCCACAGCGTCGAATTCCAGGTCGAGAGCTACCTGCGCTATCAGGGTGAGGAGTTTTCCGGGCGCTTCGACGCCAACACCTACCTGCTGATGACCAAGGCGCTGGACTACTTCGACCCGGCCGCGGCCAACGCTGGCGACCTGGCCAAGACCCTGGCCAAGGCCACTGCGGACTTCTGCGTGATCTCCTTCACCACCGACTGGCGCTTCTCGCCGCAGCGCTCGCGGGAAATCGTCGACGCCCTGAGCGCCGCACGGAAGAACGTCTGCTACCTGGAAATCGACGCGCCCCAAGGCCACGACGCCTTCCTGATCCCCATCCCGCGCTATTTGCAGGCATTTAGCAGCTATATGAACCGCATTGCAGTATGAGGCGCCCATGAGAGCCGACCTGGACATCATCCAAGAATGGATACCGGCCGGCAGCCGGGTGCTCGACCTCGGCTGCGGCGATGGCGAACTGCTCGCCTGGCTGTGCGAACACAAGCAGGTCAGCGGCTACGGCCTGGAAATCGACCCGGACAACATCGCCCGCTGCGTCGACAAGGGCGTCAACGTGATCGAGCAGAACCTCGACAAGGGCCTGAGCAACTTCGCCACCCACAGC
>JBFKAF010000179.1:0-6768 GCA_041621735.1 Pseudomonas sp. | reverse complement strand
CTCAGTACGCTGAGCACTTCGCCGGGGCTGAGTAACTGGGTCACCAACAGGGCCGCCACGGCGATTGCGGCGACTATGTCCGGGCTCCATTTCTCGCGGATGAAGGCCACCAGTACCCAGATCAGCAGGGCACCGACAAACAGCAAGGGTAGGGGCAAAGAGTCCCAGAACATGGGTGTCCTTAGTGTGCGGCTGGCGTGAGGTCTTGGGCGCAGCCGTGGCTGAGCTTATATGGGCGCCAAGATAGTGAGCTTTGCTTAGATAGTCTAAGAATGTTTGAGAAGGTTTATATGCCTTTAAGGCCTTAGCAGGAGGCTGTACCGCCGGTTTCGCGGCGGACTGTGGCTGGTTGTCAGTCCAGGGCCTGCTAGGGTCGGATGACGTGCCAGCGTGGCCGCGCCGGAGCCTGCTCTTGTCCGGCGAAACGTCAACAGCCCCTAAGCTGGGGCTTTTCGGGGAGGAGGTTTATGCATCAGTTGGGCATTCTCGGGGGCATGAGCTGGGAGTCAACGGCCAGTTATTACCGTTTGCTTAACCAGGGCGTGCGTGAACGACTCGGCGGCCTGCATTCCGCGCCGTTGCTCCTGCACTCGCTGGATTTCGCCGAAGTCGCCGAGTTGCAGCGGCGTGGCGATTGGCCGGCGGCCGGGGCACTGTTGGCCGAGGCGGCGCGGGGGCTGGAACGGGCCGGTGTCGGGGCCTTGCTGCTGGCCAGCAACACCATGCACAAGGTGGCCGCGAGCATCGAGGCGGCGGTGCAGATTCCCCTGCTGCATATTGGCGATGCCGTCGGCCAGGCCCTGCGCCAGCAAGGCGTGCAGCAGGCTGCGCTGCTCGGTACGCGCTTCACCATGCAGGAAGACTTCTACCGCCAGCGCCTGGCCGAGCGCTTCGGTATCGAGGTGATGCTGCCGGAGGTCGCGGCCATGGCGGAGATCGACCGGGTGATCTTCGCCGAACTGTGCCGCGGCGAATTCAGCGCGGCCTCGCGCGGCTTCTATCTGGACTGCCTAGAGCGATTGCGCGGCCATGGCGCCGAGGTGGCGATTCTCGGCTGTACCGAGATTGGCTTGTTGCTGGAGGGGGTAGATGCGCCGCTGCCACTGCTCGACAGCAGCGAGGTACATGTGGCGATGGGCCTGGAGTGGCTGCTGGCGGATGCGTCAGGCGAGTGACAGCGTCGCCCACCGTCCGCCAGACGCTGCTTGATCCAGCCTACGACGAGCAGCTGATCTCCAGGTGCTTGCCCCAGGTAGGCGGGCGCTCGGCGTAACGTTCGAAACCGGGCTGTTCGTCGAAGGGCCGGCTGAGCACCGCGTGCAGTTCGCGCACCGGGGCGTAATCGCCCTGTTCGGCGGCCTCGATGACCTGTTGGGCCAGGTAGTTGCGCAGGATGTACTTGGGGTTGACCGCGTGCATGCGCGTGCGCCGCGCCTCCTGGCTGTCGGTTTCGCGGGCGACGCGGGCGCGGTAGTCGGCCGCCCAGGCGTCGAAGCCGGCCAGGTCGCGGAAGTCGTCGCGCAAGCGTGCGAGCGCCTGTTGCGGCGCGTTGTCGCCCAGCTCGCGGAAGAAGTTCGTGTAGTCCACGGCGCTGCCCTGCATCAGTTGCAGCAGGCGCTGGATCAGCGCTTCGTCGGTCTCATCGGCCGTCAGCAAGCCGAGTCGGCGGCGCATCAGGTCGAGGTGGTGCGCCTGGTACAACGGCAGGAACAGCCCCAGAGTCTCGCGTAGCGCGTCGATCTCGACGAAGGGCGTCAGCGCCTGGCCGAGGGCGGCGAGGTTCCATTGGCCGATCGGCACCTGATTGCTGAAGCTGTAGCGGCCGCTGTCGTCGGAGTGGTTGCAGATGAAATTGGCGTCGAAGTCGTCGAGGAAGGCATAGGGACCGTAGTCGAAGGTGATGCCGAGAATCGACATGTTGTCGCTGTTCATCACTCCGTGGCAGAAACCGTAGGCCTGCCAGTGGGCGATCAGTGCGGCGTTGCGCTCGACCACTTCGCGGAACAGTGCCAGGTAGGGCTCGTCCTGTTCCAGGCAGGCCGGGAAGTGGCAGCTCAGCACATGCTCGCCGAGCTGCTTCAGCTGCTCGTGCTGCTGGGTGTAATAGAAGTACTCGAAGTGGCCGAAGCGCACATGGCTGGGCGCCAGGCGCAGCAACATCGCTGCGCTTTCCTGGCGCTCGCGCCACACCGGGGTGCTCGAGCCGGTCACGCACAGCGCGCGCGAGGTGGGGATGCCGAGGGCCTGCAGGTGTTCGCTGGCGAGAAATTCGCGGATCGAGCTGCGCAGCACCGCGCGACCATCGCCCATGCGCGAGTAGGGCGTTTGTCCGGCACCCTTGAGGTGCAGATCCCAGTGCTCGCCGGCATCGTTGAGCACCTCGCCGAGCAGCAGGCCGCGGCCATCGCCCAGGCGCGGGTTGTAGCTGCCGAACTGGTGCCCGGAATAGACCATGGCCCGCGGTTCGGCCTCGTTCCACAGCTTGTGGCCGGCGAACAGCTGGGCGAACACCTCGCTGTCGGCCTCGCTCGGGTCGAGGTCGAGCAGTGTCATGGCTGCCGGGCTGGCGACCACCAGGCGCGGCTCGGCGATCGGCTCGGGCAGCACATGGGTCGAGAACGCATCGCCGAGACGGGCGAAGCGATTGTCGAAGGTCAGGTCGGTGAGCGACTTCAAGGCAACACTCCAGCGGGGCGGGTGAGTGGCAGGCGCGCTATGCTCTTGAGCATGGCGCGTGCCTATTGCGGGTCGACTGCGGGGGCGGCCGGTGTCAGGTGCGGCGGCGCGGCCTGCTGCGTCGGTTGCAGCAGGTTGGTCTGCTCGCTGCCCAGGTTGAGCTCATGGCCCTGGTGGTTTTTCAGCATGACCTCGACCTGATTGAAGGCCATCTCCACCTTGTTCTCGCGGAACAGCAGGGCGATGCGCGTGAGGATCTCGTCGGTGGCCGCGTTGCGGTCGCCCAGTTCGCGTACATGGAAGCGCAGTTCGTAGTCGAAGGTGCTGGCGCTGATGGTGAGGAAGAACAGCAGCGGTTCGGGGTCGCGCAACACCCGCGGATTCTCCATGGCGGCCTGCATCATCAGCTTGCGCGCCAGCGGCAGGTCGGTCTCGTAGGCCACGCCGATCTTGATGATTACCCGGGTGACGGTGTCGTTCAGCGACCAGTTGATCAGCTGGTCGGTGACGAAGGTCTTGTTCGGTACGATGATTTCCTTGCGGTCGAAATCGGTGATGGTGGTGGCGCGGATGCGAATCCGACTGACCGTGCCGGACAGGTTGCCGATGGTCACCACGTCGCCGATGCGCACCGGGCGCTCGAACAGGATGATCAGGCCGGAGATGAAGTTGGCGAAAATCTCCTGCAGACCGAAGCCGAGACCGACCGAGAGCGCCGCCACCAGCCATTGCAACTTGTCCCAGCTGACCCCCAGGGTCGACAGGGTGACCACGAAGCCGATCCCGACGATGGCGTAGGACAGCAGGGTGGTGGTCGCATAGGCACTGCCTTGCGCCAGGTTCAGGCGCGACAGCACCAGCACTTCGAGCAGGCCGGGCAGGTTGCGGCTGAACGCCACGGTGATAGCGATGATGATCAGGGCGGCGAGTACGTCGCTGAGGCTGATCGGTATCAGGCTCGCGGCGTCGCCGCTACCGCTGGTGTACTCGTACAGGGTGAAGTTGTCGAGGTAGGCAAACACCGAGATCAGATCGGCCCAGACCCAGTACAAGCCGGCGATGACCACGCCGAGCAGAGCCAGGCGAATCAGCCGCAGCGATTGCTGGTTGACCTGCTCGATGTCCAGGGTCGGTTCCTCGACCACCACCTCGGCGCCTTCGCCGCCCTCCTTGGCTTGCGCCAGGCGCTTGGCCGTGGCGCGTTGGTAGGCCAGGCGCCGGGCGGCGACACTGAGGCCACGGACGAAGGCGGCTTCGACGATCAGCCAGAGCATCAGCAGGTACAGGGTATCGATCAGCCGATCGCTGAGTTTCAGCGCGGTGTAGTAGTAGCCGAAGCTGACGGCGACGATCAGCGCCAGCGGCAGCACACTGAACAGCAGACCGATCAGCGTGCGCAACGTCGTGCTGTGCTCGCGCCCTGGGCCGCTCAGCAGCAGACGATGCAGGACCCAGGCCATCAGGCCGTAGCAGGTCAGCACCACGACAATGCCGATGACATCCTCTGCCAGGCTGGCGGGCTGATGCTCGGCCACCGTGACCACGGCCACCAGGGCCATTACCACCAGTCCGAGGCGGCGCACCTGGCGGTGCAGGAAGGTCACCTGGGCGCGTGGCCAGCGGAAGTGCAGTTCGGCCACGCCGCCAGTGGCGAAGATCCGATAGAAGGTATAGAACACCAGCCAGGCCTGGGCCATTTCCAGCAGGGCCGAGCCGAGGCTGGCGTTCTGGCCGCGTGCGTCGATCTGCAGGGCCAGGCCGCAGAGGGCGAGGAACAGCGTGCCGGGTAGCGCCAGGAGGACGTTGAGCAGGATCGCCAGCGGGGTGTGCAGTTGGCTGTCGCGCTTGAAGTGGCCGATGTCCTGATGCAGCTCGCCGAGCCGCTGGTACAAGTAGCTGCGCTTCCACATCAGCACGCCGATCAACAGCAGCAGAGGCAGAAACAGCAGTGGCCGTTCGACCAGACCGGCGCCCAGTTCGCGCAGGTTGGAGCCCCAGGGCAGGTCGGCCATCTGTTTTTCGAGCAAGCGCGGCGCCGTGCTGAACCAGTCGAGCCCCAGGGGCTTGTTGCTGGGAATCCAGAACATCTGCTCGTCCAGCGTGGTGCGCACGTCGTGGGCGGTGCTGAGCAGCTGTTTCTGATTCAGTTGCAGGGTGATCGACTCATTGAGCAGGGCATTGAGTTCGCGATTGAGTCGATCGAGCAGCGCGCGGCGAGTGCCAATCAGCTCGAGCAGGGAGCTGCGCAGTTCGTCGCTGAGGTTTTCCGCGGGTTGCTTGGCGAGCAGCTGGTCGACGTAGGCGTAGGGGTTGCCGATCAGTTCGCGCTGCTGGTTCAGTTCGAACTGGTACAGGCGCAGGTCGGCGATGTCGTTGGCCAGGTTGCGGTCGAGTTCCAGGGTCGGCAGTGCCTGCTTCTGCTTGTAGAGAATCTTCGCCAGCAGCAGGCTGCCTTCCAGCACGCTGATCTGTTCGTCCAGGGCCTGGTCGCTCTGGTTGAGGGCATCCAGCTGTTGCTTGGTCTGCAGGTTCTGCTGGGTCAGCTGATTGAGGCGGTCGGTGGCGCGCAGCAGGTAGTCGGAGAGCTTCAGGTTCAGCGCGCTTTCTTTGGCCAGCAGCGTGCCGGAGCCGGCTTTCTCCGCCTCGCGCGATTGCTCGGCGACGGTTTTCTCGGACAGCGCACGGCGTTTTTCGTTGATCAGCGACTGCAGGTCGATCAGCTCCTGCTCCAAGCGCCGGATGCGTTCATCGAGCAGGTCGCGCTGACTGCTGCCGAGGTCTTGCAGCAGGCTGTTGCCGGCCAGTTCCTGGCGGCGCAGCTGGGTCAGTGCGTCGAGCTGGGCCAGTTCGGCGACCAGCAGGTCGCGGCGCTCCGCGGTGAGCGGCTTGCCGGACTCCTTGCCGTTTTTCAGCGCATTGTTGATGTCCTGGCTGCGGGCCTGGTTGCGGCTGATTTCCGCCTGGGCGCGCTCGGGGCGCGTTTGTGCGGTGATGATCAGGCTGTTGGCTTCGCCGATTTGCTTCTGCCAGTCGCTCAGTTGGCTGCTGCGCTCATTGAGCAGCGCCTCCAGCTGGGGCACGGGGGTGTTGGCGTGACGTTGGGCGACCTTGGGCGGCTCGCTGGCTTTCAGGCGAGTGAGTTCGCGCTGGGCTTCGTCGGTCAGTCTGGGGGCCTGTTCGAGTTGCTGCTTGAGATCGCTCAGACGCTTCTTAGCGTCGGCTTGTTCGGTCAGCAGGCTCAGGGTTTTTTCCAGGGTTTGCCTGATCGCCAGCTGGTCGGCTTCCGGTAACTGGCGCTCGGCCAGCTTATCCAGGCTGCGCTGCACGTCGGCGCTGTTGGGCGACTCGGCGGCTTGGATCGGCGACATACCCAGACAAAGACCGAGTAACAGTGCGGTTAAATAGCTGCGTAAAGAGGGCATGGTCGCGATCGTGGACTCGGGAAAAAGTGAGTTTAACAGGCTGTTGAAAGGCATGCTGAACGCTGGCTGATGCCCTACCCGGATTGAAAACGCGGCGGGCAA
Source organism: Pseudomonas sp. (assembly GCA_041621735.1). Classification (GTDB taxonomy): domain Bacteria; phylum Pseudomonadota; class Gammaproteobacteria; order Pseudomonadales; family Pseudomonadaceae; genus Aquipseudomonas. Next base: position 568 of record JBFKAF010000179.1, on the reverse strand, counting down.
ATTAGCTGTCGGGTTCCCCGGCAGCAGGCGTCACGCGGCTCAGTGCGCGGCTCGCAGTCAGTGTGCGGCAGCGGGTCAGAGGAACAGGCCCGGTCCTGGGCGCACGCCTTCGGGGAATTTGACGCCGACTTTGCGAATCTTGTTCCCTTCCATCGCCGCCACCGTCCAGATCAGGCCTTGCCACTCGACCTGGTCGCCGATCACCGGTTCGCCACCGATCTCGTGGGTGATGAAGCGCCCCAGCGATTGTTGGCCGTTGATGCCATCGAGCTTGAGACCGTAGAGCGCGGCGACGGCGCTGAGCTCGGCATCGCCTTCCAGGACGAAGTCGCCGAAGAAACGCAGGTCCTGGCCACGCTGGGGGGCCTGGCTGAACAGTTTGCCGAGGGCGGCCAGATCATGCTCGTGGCCGATCACACAGAGCAGATCGCCGGCTTCCAGGGTGGTACTGCCGGACGGGTGGAGCAGTTCGTGGTGGCGAAACAGCGCGGCGATGCGCGTGCCTTCGGGCATCTTCAGTTCGCGCAGGGCGGCGCCGATGCACCACTTCTCCGCGCCGAGGCGGTAG
>JBFKAF010000178.1:0-6777 GCA_041621735.1 Pseudomonas sp. | reverse complement strand
TGGTCAGCTCAGTCGGACCAGTCTGGCCTTCGATAACGAGGCTCACCTGCGGCGTTTTCTCGATCGTCTGATTGCGGCTCAGGGCAAGCACCTGGATAGCAACTGCCCAACCGTGGATGCCAAACTGCCCGATGGCAGTCGCTTGCATGCCATGATTCCGCCGCTCTGCAGCAAGGGACCGGTGGTCTCCATCCGCCGCTTTACCGAGGCGCAGAGCTCGGTCGAATCCTTGTTGCAGAGCGGCATGCTCACGCAACCGATGCTCGACCTGCTCGGTCTGGCCATCTCCGCGGGGCTGAATATTCTGATCGCCGGTGGCGCGGCGGCGGGCAAGACCACCTTGCTCAATGGTATCTCGCAGTACATTCCCGCCAGCGAACGGGTGATTACCATCGAGGAGTCGGCGGAACTGCAATTGCGCCACCCTCACGTGGTGACCTTGGAAGCGCGCCAGGGCAACAGTGAGGGACGGGGTCAGGTCGACTTGCGCGCGCTGCTGCGCAATGCCCTGCGCATGCGCGCCGATCGCATTATCGTGGGCGAGGTGCGTGGCACCGAAGTGTTCGAAATGCTGCAGGCCATGACCGTCGGCCATGATGGCAGCCTCTCGACCGTACACGCCAACAGCCCCAGCGATGCCCTGAAACGTCTGGAATCGCTGGCGCTGCTGGCCGATGTGGGGCTGCCGCGCGAGGCGATCCGCGACATGATCGGCTCGGCCATTCAACTGGTCGTGCAGGTGGCGCGCTTGCGCGACGGCAGCCGCTGCGTCAGCAGTATTGGCGAGGTCATCGCCGACGATGGCCGCCTGCAGGTCCGCGAGATATTTCGTTTCGTGCCTGAGCGCATCGAGTCTCAGGAACGCCGGCAGGCGAGCCTGCCGTTGAATCGGCGAGGCCGGCATGCCCATTGCGACTACTCGCCGCGCTTCCTGGCGACAGTCCGTCACCGTGGTTATGAACTGCCGCTCAGCCTCTCGGCGCTGGAGCAAGTCGGCGCCAAGGAGCGGGAGCATGGCTGAGATATTCCTATGGCTCTTGTCACTCGGGGCATTGCTTGGCTCTGCCGCATTTGTCCTGCGCCGTTGGCAGGGCGAGCCGACCGTGGCAGATGCACACGCTATGGCAGCCCTTGGCGAGCAGCGCGAGTGGTTCGAGGGTCTGCAGAAGGCTCTGCACATCCTCAATATCAACCTGCGCCCTGTGGTGTTCATCGCCGGCACCCTGCTATCCAGCGTGGCCGTCTGCAGTGTTTTTCTCGCCTTGTTTCCCGAACAACTTGCCCTCGCGGTAGTCGCCGGTATCGCCCTGATCCCGCTCTCGGGGTTGCTGATGAAAGATCTGGTGGCCTGGCGTGCGCGGCGTTTTGAAACGGCGTTGGTCGATGTCGTCGACCTGATGCATGCGGCAACCGCAGGCGGTGCGCCCCCGCTGCTGGCGCTGCAGGTGGCCGCGGATGCCTCGCAGGGGTTTGTCCGCGAGGCTGTCGAGGAGGTGGTGCGACGCCTCAAGCTTGGCGCCTCGATTGAATCGGCCACCAACCCGCTGCTTCAGCTGTATGCGAGCGAAGGCGTCAGATTGTTCGTCAATACCCTGACTTCGCGCTGGCATGCCGGCGGCGATTTCGCGGGGCTACTCGCCGCCTTGGGCAGCATCCTGCGCGAGCGCAGTGCCTATCGGCAGCGTCTGCTGGGGCAGCTCTCGGGCGCCCGCTATGCCTTGCTGTTTACCGCGTTCTTTCCCTACGTGCTCATTCCTTTTTTCCTCTGGAAAGAACCAACCTGGTTGACGCCGCTGACCAACCATTCGCTGGGGCCGATGTTCATGCTCTCGGCGCTGGTCTGTCAGGTGCTGGGTTTCCTGTGGATGAGACGGATTCTGAGGAGTGACGAGTGATGACTGGACTTTGGTTAGATCTCGCGATGGCGGTTGCACTGCTGTTGTGTCTGGGCCTGGTGTTTGTGTTGCAGCGCTCGGAGCTGAGCCCGGCAGACACTGAAATGGAGCTGGAGTCCGGGCCGACCCAGGGGCGGTTCAGTCACTGGTTGTTCCCGGCCCGATTGATTCGTCAGGCCGGGATCATGCCGCACAACTTGTGGTGGCTGTATTGGCCCAGCAAAGTTGTGTTGGCGCTGCTGCTGCCGCTGGCTTGGCAGGAGTGGAATGGCCAGTGGAGCCACTGGGGCGTGCTCCTGATCATCGGCAGCGGCGGTTTTTTCGCCGTGGATCTTTGGTTGCTGCGGCGCAGGGGGCAGCGACGCACACGCATCCTGTTTGCCCTGGCTTTCTTTGTCGACTTGCTGCGGGCCTACCTGGCGTCCGGTTCGCCACTGTCGCAAGCCTTCGAGTATGCCGCGCGCTTCGGTTTCAAAGGGGATCATCCGCTGGCGCGTGAAGCCACTCTGGTGTGTGCCGAGCTGAATGCCGGCCAGTCGCTGAGAGTCGCCCTGCGCGCCATGCAAGTGCGGACCGGAGTGCAGGAGTTGCGCCGCCTCGCCGCGATTCTGGAAGTCGGCACCCAGGTCGGCGCGCCGATTCTGCAGACCCTGGAGCAGCAGTCCCGGGTGCTGCGGGAAAAACAACGGGTGCAGGCCAGCCAGTTGCTCAACCGCAAAAGCATGGAGATGTTGTTTCCCCTGGGTTTGGTGGGGCTGCCCATGTTTCTGCTGTTGGTGATTTTTCCGGCGGGCGTACAGCTGTATGACGCCGTGCAGATTCTCAAGCAGTTGGTTTGAGCGCGTCATGCAGGCTGGCTAGCGGGCAAAGGAGGGGTGTCGTAATGAACAGCGCTACTACCACTAACAACAAGGGACGTTTCGCGCGTGCGGGATCGAGGAAGTCGCAAGGTGGGTTTGTCATCACCGTGGAGTTGCTGCTGCTGACCACCATCCTGGTACTGGGAACCCTGGTCGGCATCGTCGCGATTCGTGATGCGCTGGTTAAGCGCTACGTGAGTCAACAGTCGCAGGCGGCCATAGTGGTCGATGCTCAGGGCCAGGTACTTGGTGAGGCGGTCGACTTCGACGAACACGATGCACCCCGCTTGTTCTATATCGATCGCAGCCAGGCGAGCAACTACCGAACCCTGATCGGCATCCGCGATGACCGCTTCACCAGCCGTGAGCCGCTTTACTATGCCGGCAACAGTTGTGAGGGCGACCCCTGCATCAAGAGTACCAGCGACGAGTCGACGGATAACACCGGGGTCGATGGCCTGTCGGGTTCGGGCAGCGTCAGTTATTTCAATGCCCTGCAGGGCCAGCCCAACTATGCGGTCGGGCGCGGCAGTAGTGGTTTGCCTGGCGCATTGTTTCGCGAGACTGCGCAAGCTTGTCCGCTGGAGCCCGAGGCAATCGGTTCGCGCTGGGTGTCGCAGGCGGTGGTGCAGGGCACGCCCTGCGAGGCGCTCAGCCTCGATCAAAGTAGTACCGAACCGAGCTATAACGAGTGCCTGGTCAGTAGCCTGGAGCCCTGTGCATGCCCTGAAAGCTATGATGATGAGGGCGATGTCTTAGCGTCCTATTTGCCGCAAATCAATAACCAGATTGAAGCGACCTTAGCCTCGATTAATCTATTACTGCCACCGGGTCAGCGCCTCGACCCCATCGAAGTGGGCACCCTCTGCTGCCCGCAGGCGACGAACCTGCAAACTGCAGAGCTGGTCGATGCGGCGGTGTTTGTCGCGATCACTCAGGTTCTCAAAGAGTCGAACGTCAATGAGAGCGCCAAGCCGGTTATCAATGAAATCCTGGCGCCGCTGCAGGGCGAGATTCTCTGCGAGGCCTTCGTTCAGCTGAAATCCGTCGAGTCTGTGGCAGCCCCCGGTGACCCGGAGCAGAACGCACTTGAGGCGTTCAGCGCGCCGTTCCGGGTCAATCTGCCGGCCGATGCCGGCGCCAACAGCTGGCGCAGCACCCCGCCACGGGGCGAGGGTACGTTCGCGCCTTAGCGCACGGCTATGGCTGGGTTAAGCGTTAGCGCTAGGCACTTTGCCTTAATCGACAAGGCTATCTAAAAGGTATTGTGGGTCAGCCATAGCGCTACTGTGCACCTCGGCTTTCTTGAGCCTATGGGCGCCATCGGCGCAGCAATACTGCCTGAACGGTCGAGCTATAACGGGCATTAACCCACTTGGCGTTGGCTTGGTCGTTCACAGTCAACAACGCTTTCGCTTTAATCAGTCTGTCTTGCCCTGACTGCTACTTCGCTAGCTGGCCGGTATCGACGTTTGAACCCTGCCGTGCCTGATCCACCAGGTCGAGGTAATGGCTGATCATGAGTTCGAGGCGTATTTCGGCAACATCGAAAGCTGCCCACTTCTGTGATTCGATCATGGCTTAATGCCTAGATTTCCGCTTCAGCGGAAAGTCGTCGACACTTCTAAGCCAGGGCTTTGTCCCTGATATAGCCTTGCCACGGGTGACTGCCGTCGGCGGGGGCCTGCACTGCTGTAATTCCTCGCAGGTCCTGGTAACAAGAATGCGACATGCTTGAACGCAGGCCGTGCATCACGGCGTCTTAGCCCCGGTCGCAGCGATTGCTTGGCATCGACAGCACTGTCCTCCTGGTCCGTGCGACCACCAGCTACGCGAGTTTCGGTTTGAGCTACAGCTCGAAGTCGTCTATCAGTTCGTAGACCACAGGCACCAGCACCAGCGACAGCAGCGTTGAGCTGATCAGGCCGCCAATCACCGCGATGGCTATCGGCGCGCGAAACTCGGAGCCTTCGCCAAGCGCGAGCGCCGTTGGCAGCATGCCGGCGGCCATGGCTAGCTGGTGGAGGTGCAGGTCGTCGTATGGGAAGACGGAAACGCTCTTAGCGTCCCCTCAAGCGGGTTGTTTCGCCAGGAGGATCAACGGGCAGTTTTCACCGTCAAAACGGGGTGCGTGGCTTGGTGACTGTCGATGTGGGGCGCAACAATGGTTGCCGTGCTCAGAGCGTGAGCAGGCACGAGGTCGGCGAGCTCATCATCTTCTCCCCTGGTCCGGATCTGGTAGATGGAGTGCGGGTAGAACGGCGCGCTCGACTCGCGCGCAGGCTCTATATGTCGCGGGATGCACTTGACGTTCAGGGGTGAGGGTCGTGTGTGTCTACCCTAGCTGCGCCTCTGGCGCAGTCTGTAATCAACGCGTTTTCATCGCCCGCAGGAACTGTTCCTCTAATTCATCTGGTGTCATCGGCCGGCCAGTCAGGTAGCCCTGGATCAAGTGACAATTGCGCTGGCGTAGGTAACTCAGCTGGGTCTCGGTCTCGACGCCCTCGGCCACCAGGGTGAGTTGCAGGGAGTGACCCAGGGCGATGATGGTATCGACGATGCCGTAGGCCCGTTTCTCATCGGCGATGTCCTTCACGAAAGAACGATCGATCTTGAGGATGTCGATGGGAAACTCCTTGAGCATGCTCAGGGACGAATGGCCGGTGCCGAAGTCGTCGATGGCAATGCGGATACCGCGCGCTCTGATCCGCTCCAGAACCGCGCGCACGTGCTGTTGTTCGACCAGTACGCTTTCGGTGATTTCCAGCTCGATTGCCTGCGGCGGCACCTGCGTGCGTTCGAGCAAACGGAATAACTGCTGGTCCACCTGGCGTTGGTTGAACTGGTGGCCTGAGACGTTGACGGCGATAGGGATGTTGGCATAACCCGCCAACTGCCACTGCCTGCTCTGCTGGCAGGCACGTTCCAGAACGAGTTCGCCCAAGGGCAGAATCAGGCCGGTTTCTTCAGCCAGCGGAATGAATTCCGCGGGTGAGATCGGGCCGAGTTCCGGGTGGTTCCAGCGACTCAGCAGCTCGACACTGCGCAGTTGACCCGTAGCCGCGCAGACCTTGGGTTGATAGACCAGCTCCAGTTCACCTTGTGCAATCGCCTTGCGTAACTGGGTTTCCAGGTTCAGGTTGCGCTGCGTTTCCAGTTGAAACTGTGGGGTGTAAAACACGGTGTCGGCACTAAGTTGTTGGCTGGCTTTCTGAGCTGCCAGGCCACTCATTTTCAGCAGTTCATCGACGCTGGTATTGGCCGCCTGAGTACAGGCCGCGCCGGAACGCAGTGGCATGCAGAATTCGTACTTATCGACTTGAATGGGCAGTTCGAAGGCTTCCGATGCGCGCTGCATCAGCGACGTCAGCTCGCTATGGTCGGGCTCGTTGCGCAGGAGGACGTGGAATTCAGAGTCGCCCGTACGGGCGATAAAGGGCAGGCCGTTGGCGCTGTAATCCCCTCGCTGCTGCGACGTTCCCGTCGCTCGGAGCAACTTTTCAGCCACTGCGCCGATGACTTTGTCCGCGATTTTGCTGCCAACACTGTTCTTGATGGAGGGGTAGCTGGCAAAACTCAGTTGCAGCATGCACAACGCTTGTTCCGGGGCGTTGTCGCAGTGACGTTGGGCCACTTGCAGGAAGCAGGCGCGATTGGGCAGCCCGGTGAGGCTGTCGGTTAACGACAACTTTTCGATGTGGCGTTGCTGACGCACCTGTTTGCTGGCGTCACGCAGGATGCAGATCACATCATTGGCGCCGCTGGCAACCAAGCGGACCTCATAGGTGGTTTCGTCGGTGCCGGGCCAGCAGACCTGCAGCGGTGTGGTATCACCTTGCAGGGCCCGTTTGAGCGCCTGGATCGGATCGAACTGCGCGATATCGGCAAAGATGGCCTCGATACTACTGCCGATTGCAGCCCTCATTCTGAGCAGTCCAGGCGCCTGCTCCGGGAACTTTGAGGCCAGTAGGATACCCTCGGCATCGAAGCGCAGTATGGCGTCGGGAATGGCGTGAAGGAGG
>JBFKAF010000177.1:0-6843 GCA_041621735.1 Pseudomonas sp. | reverse complement strand
TTGACTCGCGGAAACTTGGCGCTGAACTCTGCCGGCATCGCCACCACCTGTTGACCTGGGTAGTTGAAGAAGACGAAGCCCGACTTGGCCATCGCCACCAGGCTGCCATCTGCCGGTCGGCTAATGCGGAAGGTGATGTCACCGCCGTACTTGTTGAAGTCCATGACCCCGACCTCGAACAGCAACTGGTCGCGCGCATGGGCTTCGGTGCGGTAGGTGGTGGCGAGATCGGTGACTATGATGCCGATACCGTCCTCGCGGGTTTCCTCGATACCGAACTCGAACAAAAAGCGCGCCCGCGCCTCGGAAATCATCGAGATCATCGAGTCGTTGCCCAGGTGGTTGGCTGCATTGATATCGGTGACGCGCACCGTCAAGTAGGTGCTGTAGCAGAACTGCTGTTCCGGGAATTCGAGTTGCAGGCGGGCCATAGGGGCGAGTCTCGTGCGGGCTGGAGGGGACGGCGCGTGGCGCGGGCGGCGTGATTGTACGTGGGCTTTCGGCGATTTTGCGCTATTTGCCCGATGAATGAAGGGCCGCCCGGCCGGGCTCAGCGATGCAGGCTGTTGAGCCAGTAGAAGGTCACCCGGCCGCCTTCATCGGCGGGGCCGTAATTGTCCTGGATATAGGCGCCGGCCTTGAAGAACAGCTGCTGCTTGCCCCAGTACCCGCTCAGCTGCTGATAGTAGGCGCCGCGGTCGCCATCGCTGCTGCTGACACTGACGCCGAGTTTGCCGCTGGGGGTGATGCGCAGGTCATAGCCGAAGCGTTCGTTGAGTTGCACGTTCTCCGCCAACAGGATGTTCTGCACCTCGCGATCTCCTGGGCGTTTGCGCAGGAGCAGTTCCAGTCGGCCGACACCGCGGCGGTAGTGGTATTGCAGCTTGATCAACGGATCGTTGTTGCTGCCCGGCTCATTGGTGCTGTGGATCTGGCCGATGACGACCTTGTGCTTGCTCGGCACCTGCTGCACCGCCAGCACCGCGCTCAAATAATTGTCGGCGCTGTGGTGGTACCAGTTGCTCAGCGCACCGTCGGCTTGGGTTTCGCGCAGCTCGCTGCGTGGGTAGCGGGCATTGCGGGTATGCGAGCCGCTGACCGGCACCCAGAAGGTGATGCTGCCGTCGGCATTGCGGCGAAAGTAGCGACTGCTATAGCCATTGTTCAGCTGCGCGGTTTCGATGGTGGTGGGGGCGGGGTCCGTGGGAATCGACAGATTCCAGGTGGTGAGGTCGAGCACGACTGATCCTTACTTCTGTTCTGGGATGAAAAGCCCAGCTTCGGTGGCGGTCAGGGCAGTAAGTTCAGTCGGGCTGACCGGCGGGTCGGGATCTGCTGGCAGGCTGAGCGGCGCGCTATGCCGCGATTGATGAGTGGCACATGGTTAAATCGTGTTTAGGGTGTGCGGCAGCAGACGCGCGACAACCCGTGCTTTACGCCAGGTTGTCGCAGGTTCAGGCCGTCCTCAGGCCGCAGGGCGTTGCTGCTTCTGGTAGAGGAACTCCAGCACCGCCGCGCGGTACTCGTGGTAGCGCGCATCGTGAGCCAGGGCCATGCGCTCCCGCGGGCGCTGCAACTCGACCTGAAGGATGTCGCCGATGGTCGCGGCCGGACCGTTGCTCATCATGACGATGCGGTCGGAGAGCAGCACGGCTTCGTCGACATCGTGGGTGATCATGATCACCGTGTTGCCGAGCTCGGCGTGGATCTCCATCAGCGAGTCCTGCAGGTGGGCGCGGGTCAGCGCATCGAGGGCGCCGAACGGCTCGTCCATCAACAATACCTTGGGCTGCATGGCCAGCGCCCGGCCGATGCCGATACGCTGCTTCATGCCGCCGGAGATCTCGCTGGGGCGCTTGTCGCGGGCGTGGCTCATGTGCACCAGGTCGAGGTTGTGCTCGATCCACTCGCGCATCTCGCCCCGGCTTTTCTGACCCCGGAATACCTGGCGCACGGCCAGTTCGATGTTCTGGTAGCAGGTCAGCCAGGGCAGCAGGCTGTGGTTCTGGAACACCACGGCGCGCTCCGGGCCGGGCGAGTCGACTTCGCGGCCATCGAGGATCACCCCGCCGGTAGTGGCCTGGTAGAGGCCGGCGACGATGTTCAGCACGGTCGACTTGCCGCAGCCGGAGTGGCCGATCAGCGAGACGAACTCGCCCTTGGCGATCTTCAGGTTGACGTTCTGCAGGGCGCAGTACAGGCCCTTGTCGGTGGGGAAGCTGATGCCGACGCCGGTCAGTTCGAGGTGTGCGTTGTTCATGGCGGACTCCTGAGTGGGGGCGTTTAGCGCAGGTCGGCGTTCTTGTCCCAGCTGGCACGGCGCTGGAGCATGAGCATGAGGCGGTCGAGGACGAAGCCGATCAGGCCGATGACGATCACCGCGACCATGATCCGGCCGAGCGAGTTGGAGCTGCCGTTCTGGAATTCGTCCCAGATGAATTTGCCCAGTCCCGGGTTCTGCGCCAGCATCTCCGCGGCAATCAGCACCATCCAGCCGGTGGCCAGGGACAGCCGCAGGCCGGTGAAGATCATCGGGATGGCGGCCGGCAGGACGATGCGCCGCACATGGCTGAGCGGCGACAGGCTGAGCACGCGGCTGACGTTCTGCAGGTCCTTGTCCAGGTTGGCCACGCCCACGGTAGTGTTGATCACGGTCGGCCACAGGCAGCACAGCGCCACGGTGATCGCCGAGGTGACGAAGGACTTGGCGAACATAGGGTCGCTGCTGGTGTAGACGGCACTGACGACCATGGTCACCAGTGGCAGCCAGGCCAGCGGCGAGACCGGCTTGAAGATCTGGATCAACGGGTTGATCGCGTTGTAGATCGGCTTGCTCAGACCGCAGACGATGCCCAGTGGGATGGCGATCAGCGAGGCGATAACGAACCCGGTCATCACCGTGTACAGGCTGGTGAAGATCTGTTTGAAGAAGGTTGGCTTACCGGTGTACGGACGCACGCTCACCTTGGCATCCGGGTTCTTCGCCAGTTTGGCCGCGTTGCGTGTTTCCTGGCGCTCGAAGAACGCATCGGCCCGGCGTTGTTCGCGCTGGTGTTCGGCGATCAGGCCACTGAACTGACTGGCGACCTGGGTGGGCCCGGGGAATTTACCGAGGCTGGTGTCGATGCTGCCGGCAACCATCTGCCAGAACAGCAGGAAGGCCAGCAGGCCGATCACCGGCATCAGTACACCGGGTAGCCAGCGTTTGACCGCTGCACTGCGCGCGGATTTGAGGGTGTCTTGGATGGGCTGGGCGACGGCGGGGTTGCTCATCGTCTTGTCCTCGAAGCAAAGGGGAGCCGGCGTGTCCGGCTCCCTGGGGCAATGGATGCGTTACAGAACGGAGTCGGGTTTCAAGCCAATCTTGAATTGGTTGATGTACTCGTTCGGCTTGCGTCCGTCATAGGTCAGGCCATCGATGAATTCGTTGCTCGGCGCGCGGAAGCCTTCCTCGTCGGCAGTTGGGAAGTCTCCAGCCTTGGCCTTGCCTTCCTTGACCAGTTCGGCGGCGGCGCTCATGTACACCTCGGGCAGATAGACCCGCTTGGCCACGTCGAAGTACCAGCTGTCCGGCTTGGCCTCGCCGACCTGGCCCCAGCGGCGCATCTGGGTCAGGTACCAGATGGCGTCGGAGTAGTAGGGGTAGGTGGCGTTGTAGCGGAAGAACACGTTGAAGTCCGGCACGGCACGGGTGTCGCCCTTCTCGTATTCGAAGGTGCCGGTCATCGAGTTGGCGATCACCTTGGCGTCGGCGCCGACGTATTCGGGACGCGAGAGTATCTCCACGGCTTCCTGACGGTTGGCGTTGTCGTTCTCGTCCAGCCACATGCCGGCGCGGATCAACGCCTTGACCAGACGCTTATGAGTCTCGGGGTTGGCGTCGGCCCAGGCCTTGGATACGCCGAGAACCTTTTCCGGGTTGTTCTTCCAGATTTCGTAGTCGGTGATCACCGGCACGCCGATGCCTTTGAATACGGCCTGCTGGTTCCACGGTTCGCCCACGCTGTAGCCATTGATGGTGCCGGCTTCCATGGTCGAGGGCATCTGCGGCGGCGGGGTCACCGAGAGCAGGGCGTCGGCATTCAGGGTGCCACTGATGTCGCCCTTGGCCGGAGCGTAGTAACCGGGGTTGATGCCGCCGGCGGCCAGCCAGTAACGCAGCTCGTAGTTGTGGGTGGAAACCGGGAACACCATGCCCAGGTTGAACGGCTTGCCAGCGGCTTTGTATTGCTCGATCACCGGCTTGAGTGCATCGGCTTTGATCGGGTGCAGCGGCTTGCCGTCCGCCATCGGCACGTGCTTCTTCATCTCTTCCCAGACGGCATTGGACATGGTGATGCCATTGCCGTTGAGGTCCATGGAGAAGGCGGTGACCACGTCGGCCTTGGTGCCGAAGCCGATGGTCGCGCCGAGCGGTTGCCCGGCCAGCATGTGGGCGCCATCCAGTTCGCCGTCGATCACCCGATCCAGCAGGACTTTCCAGTTGGCCTGGGCTTCCAGGGTGACGTACAGGCCTTCGTCTTCGAAGAAGCCTTTTTCATAGGCGATGGCCAGTGGCGCCATGTCGGTGAGCTTGATGAAGCCCAGCTTGAGCTCTTCTTTCTCTAGCTCGGCGGCCTGGGCGATTTGCACGCTCAAGGGCGAGAGCAACATGACGGCGGCGCAGCCGAGGCCGGCCAGGGTCTTTTTCAGCAAGGAGCGGCGAACGGTGAAGTTTTGCATGGTGGTCCCTCAGGTCTCAGAAACGAAAAAAGACGCCGCAGACAGCACTGCCTAATACGAGCAGGTTGCCTTTGACGTCTTTGTCTATTCGTCCCGATCACCGCCGTTGGCGATCCGATGACGTTTGCTGAAAGGGGAATTGCAAGGGGCTTGCCAGTTTTGCCTTGGCGCGCGATCTGAATGCGGGGCGGCTGCCTTAAAGGCTGCTCGAGCGAATCTCGGGTGGCCGGTTATGGTGTTTAAAATCAGATAGTTAGGAAGATATGTTGAGTGTGATCAGCTAAGTGGCTACTGGCCTGATGCGATCGCCAGCAGGCTACATACCGCGTGCGTTTGGCTTTTATTGAGCCATTGCCGTGCACGCCGTAGCGGGTTTGAGCGCTTTTGGTTCGGTTTGCATTGCGCTGTAGCGCGACGCCGAGGTGGCCGCTGAGCGGCTGCATGCTTGAGGGGCCGATTGGCTGAGACAGGTGCACCTATGCAGAGCGAGGTAGCCCGTGCGCAGGCCCCAAGCTTCGACCGCGAGTGGCTATTGCTCAAGGTGCTCGGCCAGGTAGTCGATCAGCGTGCGCACCGACGGCAGCAAGCCGCGGCGTGAGGGGAACAGCGCATGCACCACGCCGCTTTGCGGCACCCACTGCGGCATGATGTCCAGCAGCCGGCCCTGCGCCAGCTCCTGCTCGACCACCATGCGCGGCAGCTGCACCACGCCGACACCGAGCAGCGCGGCCTGGCGCAGGGCCGTCATGTCGTCGCTGATCAAGCGCGGTTGATGCCTGACTTCGGCCATGGCGCCATTGGGGCCCTCCAGGCGCCACAGATGCTCGCCCGGTTGCCGCCAGTCCAGGCTGGGCAGGCCACTCAGGTCGGCGGGCAGCAAGGGCAGCGCGCGGCCTTTGAGAAACTCGGGGCTGGCGACCAGTCGCTGGGGGCTGTCGGCCAGCACGCGCATCACCAGGTCGCTGTTTTCCAGCGGCGGGAAACGCACGCGCAGGGCCAGGTCGAGTCCTTCGCCGATCACGTCGACGTGCCTGTTGGTGGCGTCCAGGTGCACCTGGACCTTGGGGTAGAGGACCATGAAGCGGCTGATCAGCTCGCCAATCCGGTACTGCAGCAGGGTAGTGGGGCAGCTCATGCGCACGATGCCCTGGGGTTCCGAGCGCGTGCGCTCGATGGCCTCCCGCGCGGCCTGCGCCTCGATCAGCATGGCCAGGCAGTGTCGATGGTACTCCTGACCGATTTCGGTGACCGAGAAGTGCCGGGTCGAGCGCTGCAGCAGGCGCACGCCCAAGCGTTCCTCGAGCAGGGCAATGCGTCGGCTGAGCTTGGATTTAGGCGTATGCAGCGCCCTGCCTGCCGCAGCGAAACCGCCGTGTTCGACGACTTGGGCGAAGTAGTAGAGGTCGTTGAGGTCGTCCATCAGTGTTCTCCTTATAGAACGCTGAGGCTAATTTACCGGGTCTACCGCGATAAGTGTTGCACTCATAAGCTGTTCTCCATGCACAGAGGAGGCATCTCATGAAAAAGATTCTTGGTCTTTACAGCAGCCCCAAGCAGCACTGGGTCGGTGACGGCTTTCCGGTTCGCTCGCTGTTCTCCTATGACAGCCTGGGCCAGCACATCAGCCCGTTCCTGCTGCTCGACTATGCCGGCCCGCATGAGTTCGCCCCGGCGCAACAGCCGCGCGGCGTCGGTCAGCACCCGCATCGCGGTTTCGAAACCGTGACCATCGTCTACCAGGGCGAGCTGGAGCACCGTGACTCGACGGGCAGCGGCGGCCTGATCGGCCCTGGCGACGTGCAGTGGATGACCGCCGCCTCGGGCATCCTGCATGAAGAGTTCCACTCCGCCGCGTTCACCGAGCAGGGCGGCACCCTGGAGATGGTGCAGCTGTGGGTCAACTTGCCGGCCCGCGACAAGTTGGCCGCGCCGGGCTACCAGACCATTCTCGATCAGCACATCCCGCTGCTGCCGCTCGACGGCGGTGCCGGTTCCCTGCGCCTGATCGCCGGGGAGTTTGCCGGGCAACAGGGGCCGGCACGCACCTTCACCGCCATGGACGTGTGGGATATCCGCCTGAATGCCAATAAGCCGCTGTCCTTGCCCGTCGTCGAGGGCCGC
>JBFKAF010000176.1:0-6847 GCA_041621735.1 Pseudomonas sp. | reverse complement strand
GTCAGCCACGACTGCATCGCCTTCTACCTGCTGTCGCGCGAAGTGGCCAAGCACTGCAAGGTGGTGCAGAGCGGCCAGGGCGCCGACGAGCTGTTCGCCGGCTACCACTGGTACCCGCTGGTGGACGGCGCCGAGGATGCCCTCAGCGCCTACCGCAAGGCCTTCTTCGACCGCGAGCACGACGAATACGCCCAGTGCGTACAGCCCGAGTGGCTGACCGACGACCATGCCGGCGAGTTCGTCCGCCAGCACTTCGCCCAGCCCGGCGCGCTGGCCGCGGTGGACAAGGCGCTGCGCCTGGACAGCACGGTGATGCTGGTCGACGACCCGGTCAAGCGGGTCGACAACATGACCATGGCCTGGGGGCTGGAGGCGCGCACGCCGTTCCTCGACTACCGCCTGGCCGAACTCTCGGCACGCATTCCGGGGCGTTTCAAACTGCCCGATGGCGGCAAGCACGTGCTCAAGGAAGCCGCGCGCCAGGTCATCCCCTCCGAGGTCATCGACCGCAAGAAGGGCTATTTCCCGGTGCCGGGCCTCAAGCATCTGGAAGGCGCGACACTGGGCTGGGTGCGCGACCTGTTGGTCGACCCGAGCCAGGATCGCGGCCTGTTCAACCCGGCCATGCTCGATCGTCTGCTGACCGACCCACACGGCCAGCTGACACCGCTGCGCGGCTCCAAGCTGTGGCAAATGGCGGCGCTCAACCTGTGGCTCAGCGAGCAGGGTCTGTAAGCTTGAAGCCCGGCAATCCATCTGAACAAATGCTGGTTGCCGGGGCTCTAAGCAATAGTTCGACCGAGGGTCGCAGCCCGGACCGTGTCCGGGGATGTCACGACTAAATTCACGCGCCTGGGCACCGTCCGGGCGCAGCTGAAAGCCAAGGAAGCACACTCATGCGCGCCAATGCCTTCAATCAACGCCTGCTGCGCGGCCAGGCCCCCTCTTATGAACGCCTGCAGGCGCGCTTCGCCGAAGATCGCGGCGCAGAGCTGTGTCAGCCCTTGGCGCTGCACTGCGGTTGGGGCCGCCTGCTGATCGGTCATACCTTTCCGGATGCCACCGAGCTGGCGCAAGAGCTGCTGACCGAACAGCCAGGCGAACGCGATATCGCCCTGTATGTCGCCGCGCCCCAGCAAGTGCTGGCACAAGCGCCGCAACAGCTGTTTCTCGACCCTTCGGACACCCTGCGCCTGTGGTTCAGCGACTACCGTCCGGCGCGCCGCGGTTTTCGCGGCTACCGCATCCGCCGCGCGCAAAACGCGGCGGACTGGCAAGCGATCAACTGCCTGTACCAGATGCGCGGCATGCTGCCGATCGACCCGGCCAAGCTGACCCCGCGCCATCAAGGGGGGCCCACCTACTGGCTGGCCGAGGACGAAGACAGCGGCGCGGTGATCGGCAGCGTGATGGGCCTCAACCACCAGAAAGCCTACCGCGACCCGGAAAACGGCAGCAGCCTCTGGTGCCTGGCAGTCGACCCGCAGTGCAGCCGCCCCGGCGTCGGCGAGGTGCTGGTGCGCCACCTGATCGAGCACTTCATGAGCCGCGGCCTGAGTTACCTCGACCTTTCAGTGCTGCACGACAACCGCCAAGCCAAGGGGCTCTACACCAAGCTGGGCTTTCGCGAGCTGCAAACCTTCAGCATCAAGCGCAAGAACGGCATCAACCAGCCGCTGTTCCTCGGCCCCGGCCCGCAAGCCGAGCTCAATCCCTATGCGCGGATCATCGTCGACGAGGCGCTGCGTCGCGGCATCGAAGTGCAGGTCGACGATGCCGAAGCCGGGCTGTTCACCCTGAACCACGGTGGCCGGCGCATTCGCTGCCGCGAATCGCTGACCGACCTGACCAGCGCCGTGAGCATGACCCTGTGCCAGGACAAACGCCTGACCCATCGCGCCCTGGTCCGTGCCGGCTTGAGCGTGCCGGCGCAGCAACTGGCCGGCAGTGCCGCCGATAACGCGGCCTTCCTCAGCGAGCATGGCAGCGTGGTGGTCAAGCCGGTGGACGGCGAGCAGGGTCAGGGCGTGGCAGTCGACCTTTGCACCCCGGCCGAGGTACAGGACGCCATCGAACGCGCCAAGCCGTTCGACAGCCGGGTCTTGCTCGAGAGCTTTCACGCAGGACACGACCTGCGCATCCTGGTGATTGGTTTCGAGGTGGTCGCCGCCGCCATCCGCCGGCCGGCCGAAGTGATCGGCGATGGACTGCATAGCATCGGCGATCTGATCGACACGCAAAGCCGGCGTCGGCAAGCCGCTACCGGCGGCGAAAGCCGCATCCCCAAGGACGCAGAAACCCTGCGCACCCTGCATGCGGCCGGACTCGACTACGACAGCATCCTGCCCCAGGGGCAGCACCTGGCGGTGCGCAAAACCGCCAATCTGCACACCGGCGGCAGCCTCGAGGACGTCACCGACATCCTCCACCCGGTACTGGCCGATGCCGCGGTCAAAGCGGCGCGGGCGCTGGACATCCCGGTGGTCGGCCTCGATCTGCTGGTCCCGGCAGCGGACCGCCCGGAGCACGTATTTATCGAAGCCAACGAACGTGCCGGCCTGGCCAACCATGAGCCACAGCCGACAGCCGAGCGCTTTATCGACTTGCTGTTCCCACTCAGCCAGGTGGTTGCTTGACTGTATCGCCACCTGTGTAGGAGCCAGCCTGCCGGCGATCAGTTGTCCTGGCTACGACTGGCTATCGCCAGCAAGCCGGCTTCGACACAGCGCTTGACCCTTCTCTAGCTGTAAGCCAGGAGCCCTCTATGTCGCAACTCCCCGAACCCGATCTCAATTACCTGCAGAAAGTGCTGCTGGAGATGCTCGCCATCCCCAGCCCGACCGGCTTCACCGACACCATAGTGCGCTACGTCGCGGAGCGTCTGGAAGAGCTCGGCATCCCCTTCGAGCTGACTCGCCGCGGCACCATCCGCGCCACCCTCAAGGGTCGCCAGAGCAGCCCCGACCGCGCCATTTCCGCGCACCTCGACACCATCGGTGCCAGCGTCCGCGAGATCAAGGATAACGGTCGCGTGACCTTGGCTGCGGTGGGTTGCTGGTCCAGTCGCTTCGCCGAAGGCAGCCGCGTCAGCCTGTTCACCGACCACGGCGTACTGCGTGGCAGCGTACTGCCGCTGCTGGCGTCCGGGCATGCCTTCAATACCCAGGTGGACGAGCTGCCGATCAGTTGGGACCACATCGAGTTGCGCCTCGACGCCTACTGCAGCACCCGCGCCGATTGCGAAACGCTGGGCATCGCGATTGGCGATTTCGTGGCCTTCGACCCTCTGCCGGAGTTCACCGAAAGCGGCCACATCAGTGCCCGCCATCTGGACGACAAAGCCGGTGTGGCGGCGCTGCTGACCGCCCTGAAAATGATCCGCGAAAGCGGCATAGAACCGGAAATCGATTGCCACCCCCTCTTCACCATCACCGAGGAAGTCGGCTCCGGCGCGGCGGCCGCCCTGCCCTGGGATGTCAGCGAGTTCGTCGGCATCGATATTGCCCCAGTGGCGCCGGGCCAACACTCCAGCGAACACTGCGTCAGCGTGGCCATGCAGGACTCCGGCGGCCCTTACGACTACCACCTGTCACGGCACCTGCTGCGCCTGGCGAACGAGGGCGAAATTCCGGCGCGGCGTGACCTGTTCCGCTACTACCACAGCGACGCGCAATCGGCGGTCACCGCCGGCCACGACATCCGTACCGCCCTGCTGGCCTTCGGCTGCGATGGCACCCATGGTTACGAGCGCACCCATATCGACAGCCTGACCGCGCTGACCCGCCTGCTCAGTGCCTACCTGCTCAGTCCGCCGGTGTTCGCCAGCGACGCACAACCCGCGCAGGGCTCGCTGGAGCGTTTCAGCCACCAGATCGAACACGACGCGCAGATGGAAAGCGAAACGCGCGTACCGACAGTCGATAGCGTGCTCGGCAGCCATCGTGATCCCAACGCTTGAAGGGCCATGCACATACGGGCACAGTGACTAACATGGATACAAGGCGTGGCGTGGAGTGACCTGCCGAGGATTACGGCGAGTCAGGATGACTGAGGTGCTTAGACCTGGAACTGCAACGAGTCATGACGGGTTATGACCCATTGCCGCGCCAGGTCGGCGCCACGGACGCCGAGATTGCCTAACTGACCTCGCACCCAGGCCGCCAGCGCCCGAATAATCACAATGGAATTCGCGGATGCCGCGTATATGCTTGGCCTTGCTGTTGCTCTGGCTCTGCGCTCCGGCCTGGGCCTTGTCGCCTGTACTCCTGGATAAAGAAGACTTGCGTATATCGCTCGGGTCTTCCTTGGGCTATCTGGAAGATCCCGCGGGCAAACTGACCGTCGAACAAGTCGCCGCCATTGGCGATGAACGCTTCACGCCGGTGCGCGGCGAGCATGCCAACCTCGGCAAGAACGCTTCGGCCTGGTGGTTCAAGGTCCGCCTGAACAACCGCCTCGCACACGACCTGGGCGGCTACCTGGAAATCAATTACCCGCTGCTCGACGACCTCCGCGTGCATTTGGCGGCTGCCGACGGCCATTGGCAGCTACAGCAGAGCGGCGACCGCTACGCCTTCTCCCAACGGCCGGTGCAGGTCCGCAACTTCTGGTTCCCGCTCAACCTGACACCGGACAACAACACCCTGCTGATTCGCGTCGACAGCACCAGCACGATCTTCCTGCCGCTATTTTTCAGCACCTACCACGCCAGCGCCGCTGCCCAGGAAGACCTCATGGGCATCAGTGGCGCCTTCTACGGCGTGCTGTTCGCGATGTTTTGCTACAACCTGTTCCTGTTTCTCTCGCTGCGCGAGCCGGCCTACTTCTGGTATCTGGTGTACAACCTGAATATCGGCCTGTTCGCTGCCAGCTTTGACGGCATGCTGTTCAAACTGTTGCCGGAGCATATCGGTTTGCAGTCGGTGAGCATCTATATCCTGATGTACCTGCACTGCTTTAGCTCCACCCAGTTCAGCCGCCATTTCCTGCATACCCGTCAGCACTTTCCGCGCCTGGACCTCAGTCTGCGCCTGTTCATGCTGGTGATCGCCGGTTGCATGGTTTCAGTACCACTGATCGGCCTGCACGCCTGGAATATCCTCGCCAGCCTGACGGTGCTGGCGACATCCTTGGCATTGCTGCTCTGTGGCACCTATGTCTGGCGTCAAGGCCTGCGCTACGGTTCTTACTACACCCTGGCCTGGGGCATCCTGCTCGCCTCGTTCATCATCGCCACCAGTGGCTCGCTAGGCATCGAACTGTTCGGCTTGTATGGCACCACGGTAGTGAAGATCGGCGTGACGTTCGAGTTGATCACCCTGTCCATCGGCCTGGCCGATCGTATCAATATGCTGAAGGAGGAAGGCTTCCAGTCGCGCCGCGCCGCCGAGCAGGCGGAAGTCGAGAATCAGGCCAAGAGTCGCTTCCTGGCCAAGATGAGCCATGAGATCCGCACCCCGCTTAACGGTGTCCTGGGCACCCTGCAATTGCTGCAGGAGACACCACTGGATCGCGGCCAGCGCTTCTACCTCGACACCATTTCCAGCTCGGGAAATTCGCTGATGGCGGTGATCAATGACATCCTCGACTACGCCCGGATCGAATCAGGCAAACTCAGCCTGGAGCATATCGATTTCGATCTGGAACAACTGATCTCCGACATTCTCAGCCTGTTCACCGGGCAGGCCCTGGACAAGCATCTGCGCCTCCATGTCAGCCTGGAACGCGGCGTGCCGCGCAGCGTGCGGGGCGACCCGACGCGGCTCAAGCAGGTATTGATGAACCTGCTGAGTAACGCGCTGAAATTCACCCTGGAAGGCCACGTGGCGGTAAATGTCAGACGCCGCAACGATGCGCAGGGCAATCCACGCCTGGTATTCAGCGTCCGCGACAGCGGCATCGGCATTACCCAGCAGATCCTGGCGCAGCTGTTCGAATCCTTTGCCCAGGGCGACTCCAGCACTACCCGGCGCTATGGCGGCAGCGGTCTCGGCCTGGCGATCAGCAAGGAACTGGTAGAGATGATGGGCGGCCACATCGAAGTACAAAGCACCCCAGGCCAGGGCTCGCGCTTCGCCTTCGACCTGCCCCTCTCCAGCGAAACAACCGCGCCCGACCCATTGAGCCAACTACTCAATGGCCGCCCCGCACTGCTCGCCTCGCTCGATGGCCTCGGGCTGGATGCCATGAGTCAGCTACTCGGACGCTGGGGCATGCGTACCGAACGCTGCCAAAACCCGGAGCGCCTGCACGGTTATCTGGGGGACTTTGCCACACCGCCGCTGCTGGTATTAATGGCCCCCTGGCCGGGCAGCCCCAGTCACTGGCTGGACGCGCTTCAGCCACTGCTGCAGCATGGCCAACGGGTGTTGCTGTTGTGCCCAGCGGAGCAGTGTCAGCAACTGCTACCCAACGACAGCCTGCGCTTGCTAAGCCTTGCCCAGCCCCTGGCGGTTACCGCCCTGCGCACAACCCTGAACGAGCTGTACGAGGAGCGCCGCAGCGAAGTGCGCAGCCTACCGCAGGCGGCGCGCAACGATGCTGGCGCACCCTGCATTCTGGTCGCCGAAGACAACGCGGTGAATCAACTGGTGGTGCAAGGCTTCCTGAAAAAGCGTGGTTACCAAGTGCGCCTGGTGCCCAATGGGCTGGCTGCAGTCAACCAGTACCAACGCGACCCGATGGCGATTCAGCTGATTCTGATGGACTGCGAAATGCCGGAGATGGACGGCTTCGAGGCGACCCGGCAAATCCGTCGCCTGGAGCGGCAGCACAACCTGCCCGCAGTGCCCATCATCGCCTTGACTGCGCACATCCTCGAGGAACACCGCCGACGCAGTGCCGAGGC
>JBFKAF010000175.1:0-6863 GCA_041621735.1 Pseudomonas sp. | reverse complement strand
GTGCCTGCAGCGAACGGGCCAGTTCGAGCGCCGGCTCACCGGCCTCGACCAACGCCAGCACACTGGCAAGCTGCGCGCTATCACGCCCCTGCAGCGTGCGATACGCCTGCTGCAAATCGAGTACAAGCTGATCGCTCTCGAGCAAGGCGCCGGCGCGCTCGAAGCCTGCGTCATCGGTAAAGGTCACGAGTCTCATTGGCTATCCGCTCCCATCGAAAAAATCCAGCGGGCTACGCTGTTCATACCCGCCCTGCCACCGGCATGCAGGCACCAGTTACCACTGCGGCGTCATCCGACAGGAGGAAGGCGATCACCCCGGCCAGCGCTGTCGGTGAGACCCAACGACTGGCGTCGGCATCCGGCATGCCCGCCCGGTTAGCGGGGGTGTCGATGATGCTCGGCAGCACCGCATTGACCGTAACGCCGCGATCCTTCAGTTCTTCCGCCAACGCCTCGGTCAAACGCGCAACACCGGCCTTGGATGCAGCATAGGCGCCCATGCCCTGCTCTGCTTTCAGCGAGGCCAGCGCGCCAATATTGACGATACGGCCCGCCGGCGCAGCCAGCAGATGCGGCAGCGCCGCCTGGCAACTGACCACAGCCGTGCGCAGATTCATCTGGTACAGGCGGTCCCAGGTTTCCAGGCTGCCGTCTGCCAACGTTTCCCAGGCAAAGCCGCCAGCCACGTTGACCAGGCCATCGATACGGCCGAAATGCTCGACCACGCTGGCCAGCGCCGCTCTGGCCGAATCCGCGGAGGTCAGGTCGACGCCACCCAATGGCAACAGGTTCTGCACATCGCGCAAGGCTGCGGGGACATCCGCGCGGTCGAGCAATGCGACACGCGCGCCACGCTCCAGCAACAGCTGGCCGAGGCTGCTGCCCAACGTGCCGAAGCCGCCGGTTATGATGACAATCTTGTCCTGCAAAGACGGGGACATAGTGGAGTTCCTCTTGTTTTGTTTACGGGCCAACATAGCTAGGCCAACCCGCACGGAGGCATGAAATATGACACTTTTCAAAAATATGTACAAATGCTAACGTATCCCCCACGAGTCGTCGCCTCCTCCAGGAATGCCTGATGCCTAGAAAACTGCCCGCTCTCAATGCCGACAATCGCGCCTTCTGGCAAGGTGGCGAGCAGGGTGAACTATTGATTCACCACTGCCATGGCTGCGAACGCTTTTTCCATCCGCCGGGACCTATCTGCCCGCATTGCGCGAGCCTGGAAGTCGAACCGCGCGCGGTTTCCGGCAAGGGCAAGGTGCTCAGCTATACCCTCAACTACCAGCCGTGGATCGCCGAACTCGAAGTCCCCTACGTCGTCGCGATCGTCGAGCTGGCCGAGCAACCGGGCCTGCGCTTCATCAGCAATGTGGTGGGCATGGATCCGCTGGCGGTGCGCATAGACATGCCGGTACGGGTCAGCTTCTTGCACGTCGAGGACGTCTGGCTGCCACTGTTCGAAAGGGATCAATGATGTTCGATCATCGCTATGAGAAAGAGGTCGCCATCACCGGCATCGGTCAGTCCGAAGTGGGCCGCCCGTCGTCGAAATCGGCCATGCGCCTGACCATCGATGCCTGCCTGGAAGCCATCGCCGATGCCGGACTCGAGCGCAGCGACATCGATGGCGTAGCCTGCTGGCCAGGCGATAACAACAACGGCGATCCCTTTTCGCCGGTCGGCCCCAGCGCCCTGAAGAGCGCCCTGGGGTTGAACGTCAACTGGTTTGGCGGTGGCTACGAAGGTCCTGGCCCGCTTGCGGGGGTGATCAATGGCGCCATGGCCATTGCCGCAGGGCTGTGCAACCACGTGCTGGTGTTCCGCACCATTACCGAGGCGTCCGCACGCGTCCACAACAAGCAAGCCGGCGCACTCAGTAACAAGACGCAAGGGCGTGACAGCAGCTATTCCTGGCAATGGTTCACGCCGTTCAATGTGCTGTCCGGCATCAACCTGATGGCCCTGTATGCACAACGCCACTTCCATGAGTACGGCACGCAACCGGAGCAGCTCGCACAGATTGCCCTGACCTGCCGACAGAACGCCCAGCGCAACCCCAAGGCCATCTACCGCACGCCGATGTCGATGGACGACTACATGCAGTCGCGGATGATTTCCACACCGCTGCGGATGTTCGATTGCGACGTGCACTGCGACGCCTCGACCGCCATTATCCTGTCACGCCGGGATGCCGCGCGGGACACGCGCCAGCCACCGATCCGCATCGAGGCGATCGGCGCAGCGCTCAACCAACCCTGGTCATGGGATCAGATCTCGCTGACCGAGATGGCGGCGTTCGATGTGGGCCGGATGATGTGGGCTCGCACCGACTACACGCCCAGCGACGTCGATTCGGCCCAGCTGTATGACGGCTTCTCGATCCTCACCATGATCTGGCTGGAGGCACTGGGGCTGTGCCCTGTGGGTCAGAGCGGCGCCTTCGTCGAAGGAGGCCAGCGAATTGCCCTGGACGGCGAACTGCCGATCAACACCAATGGCGGCCAACTATCCGGCGGGCGCACTCACGGTCTGGGCTACGTCCACGAAGCTTGCCTGCAACTGTGGGGGCGCGCGGAAGGACGACAGACCGCCGAGCACCGCGTCGCCACCGTGGCGGCCGGGGGCGGCCCGCTGGGCGGCAGTCTGTTGTTGGTCAGGGAATAAACAGCAAGAGGGTGCAGCCAGCCCCACCCTCAGAACAGCACACTGCCTAGCTCGGAGCAGAACTCGACAAGCGCTTCGCCCAATACCTTGATCCCCTCTTCATCACGCTGACCGCGGAACAACACGGCCGACACGGTAAAGTCGATGGAGCCCGAAGGCGAATAGACGGGCGCCGCGACCGCCAGGATACCGACTGAAAAGTGGCCATCGTCCAGTGCCCAACCGCGCTTCGCAGCCAGGCGCACTTCCTCGCGGTAGGAGTCGAAGGGCAAAGGTCGCGCCCAGCGAATCCCCTCGAAGCCTGCTCGAATTTCTGGATCGTCCAGGTCCATCTGCGTGGCAAACAACCTGCCGCTTGCGCCCATCAGCATCGGCAGGCGCTGGCCTTCCGCCATGTCGATGCGCACATCGGTGGGGCTAGTGGCCGAACTCACGATCACAATGCGATCCGATCCTATGCGCCGCCACAGGGTCACAGTCACCCGCAGTCGCGCCGCCAGATTCTGCAGCAGCGGTATCGCCAGTTGCACGCGCTGCCCTTGGCTGACCAGTTGCTCGACCAGCCGGGCCAGCCCCAATCCCGCCGAATAACGCTTCGACATGGGGTTGAAGTCAACCACATCCTCCATCACCAACGTGCGCAGGATGTTGAAGCAGGTGCTTGGATTGATCGATAAGCGGCGGGCAATGTCCACTGAACGTTCGGGCGTGCCGACCTGGCTCAGGTGGCGGAGGATGCGAATCGCGTTGGCGACCGGCTTGACAGTCACAGCGCCGGCAGCCTTGCGGGCGTCATTGAGGTCTACAACGTCGGTGCTGTCCATATGGGTTTCTCGATTAGCGTAGCGGGAGCCAGAACGCAATTCTATACCGAGAACAATATGCTGCGGCAAATTTAATATAGAGACTTTATGCCGCGCGCCCCATCTCGCTCAAACTACCTCTGCCGGCGCCTGATAGATATAACGCCTGGGCGCCAGAGACTCGAAACGAAACCTGGACAGGCGATGTTCAAGCGACTCATCGGCCAGGGTCACTCGCTCTTGCTGACGCAGATAGTCCAGCCAGGACTCGACGATAAAGCGCTCAATGTAATGATCGGTTTCGCCGAGGTCACGATAAAGTCGCCAGTTCTGCGCGCCGTTGCGCCGCCGCGACTGGCCGACCGCGTAGACGATGCGCAGGAAATCGTCACGCTCGCCATCGCCCACCCGGTAGCTGATCTCCACGCAGACCGGCCCCTCGCCATGGGACACTTCGCTCGCCAGCACCGGCTTGTCGGTCTGCTGGGCGTCGGCGAAATCCGCTTCCCGGCCCATGGCAATCGTTTCTCCGCGGGTCAGCAGCAACCCCAGCAGGAGGCTCGCCGCCGACAGCAGCAGGCTGCTTTCCAGGCCCAGATACTGCGCCAGCACGCCCCACAGCACGCCGCCCACGGCCATCGACCCCATCAGCACCAGCAGGTACACCGAGGCCACACGGGCACGCACCCAGTTCGCCGCATAGGTCTGCACCACGGTGGAGATGGTCGCGTTCACCGCCATCCAGCCCATGCCGGCGAGCAGCAGCATCGTGCAGACCACCACCTGGCTGTGCGACAGCGCCGCCGCCAGGGTTGCCGCCGCGAAAGCGTAGGCGCCGACGACGATCAGCCGGCGCAGGGTAAAACGGCGATACACGCTGGTCAGGCCGAGGGCGGCCAGCACCGCGCCGGCGCCCATAAAGGCCATCAGCAGGCCGTACCCCCCGGCGTCCATGCCCAGTTCGTTCTTGGCCACCAGCGGCATCAGCGCCCAGAGCGCGCTGGCGCAACTGGTGAAGACGAACACCTGCTTGAGCGCACTGGATAACACCGCCGAGTGGCGGATATAGCGCAGGCCGCTGCGCATGCCGCCGATCAGGGTTTCCGGCGGCAACCCCTCCACATGGGCCTTGGCTGGCAGGCGGAAGATAATGAAGACGATCACCGCGAGCATGCACAGGGCGATGACCAGGAACACCGAGGCGCTGCTCCACCAGGCGATCAGCGCGCCGGCCAGGGCCGGGCCCAGGGCGCGGGTGGCATTGATCGAGATGCCGCTGAGGGATACCGCCGCCGGCACCTGCTCGCGCGGGATCACCCCGACCAGCGTGATCATCCAGGCCGTCATGCCCAGCGCGCTGCCGGTACCCAGGACGAAGGTGAACAGCAACAGCGACCAGGCTTGCAGCAGGTCGAACCAGGCCAGCAGGCAGAGCACCGCGGCCGCACCGAACATCGCCGACTGGGTGAGCAGCAGCAGCCGGCGCGGGTCCATGCGATCGGCGAGCACCCCGCCCGGTAGGCCGAACAGGAACACCGGCAAGGTGATCGCGGTCTGCACCAGCGAGACCATCAAGGGCGAGGCCGACAACAGGGTCATGATCCAGGCGGCGCCGACCGTCTGCATCCAGATCGCCATGTTGGTCAGCGCACAGGCCAGCCACAGCCCGACGAACAGCTTGTGGCGCAACGGCGCCCAGAACGAGGCGTGCTCCGTTTCCGTTGCGCTCGCCGGGGCGCCTTGCCTGCCCATGCTCATTCGCCGGCGGGCAGCCCCAGCCGCCCGACCTCGCGCGCCGGATGCAAGCGGCGTGGCGCGCCGACGCGGTTGCGCAGCTGGCCGATGCCCTGGATGTGCGCCTCGACCAGGTCTCCGGGCTCGAGAAAACGCCCGCTTTCCAGACCCACGCCATGGGTCGAACCGGTGAACAGCAAATCGCCGGGGCGCAGCGCGATGCGTGCATCGAGGTAGTTGAGCAACTCGTCGACGGGAAAGATCATGTTGCGGGTATTGTCCTGCTGGCGGCGCTCGCCATTGACGCTCAGGCTCATCTCCAGCGCCGGCTGCCCGGTGCCGCCCAACTCGTCGAGCGTGACGATCCAGGGCCCGAGTGGCGTGGTGCGATCCATGGCCTTTTGCGTGAGCAGATCGAGACGTCCGATCTGCCGACCGGCATCGCGCGCACTGATATCGTTGCCAACCGTATAACCGAGCAGGCAACTGCTCGCCTGTGGCTCATCCAGCAAAGGCCGGGCGACCATGGCCACCAGTTCGACTTCGTAATCCAGCTCGGCCGTCAGCGGCGGGTACTGGATGTCATCCAATGGGCCAAGCAGGGTCGAATCTGTTTTAAGGTACGCCAGGGTATGCGCCGGCGCAGCGCTACCCAGACGCTGCAGATGACTCAGGTAGTTCAAGCCAACGCCAAACACCCGGGCACCAGGCTGCAGTGGCGGCAGCAGCCGGCAGCGCGCCAACTCGATGGGTTCTGCGGCCAGATCCAGCGCGGCAATCCCTTGCCTGGCCTGCCCTGCCACCCACTCGGCAAAAGGCGCACGAATGCGCCTTAGCGGTCCGGATGGCGACTCCAGCAAAGCCCAGAAGGCTTCACCGGCGACCTCGACACGTGCCAGGCGCATTGTTAGCGCTTGCTGGCCAGGTATTCCGGGTCCAGCACTTCTTCAGGTGTACGCACGCTCGGCCCGAGGATAGGTCCAACCATCTCGTGTCCCCAGACGCTCAGCACCTCGGGATTGAGCTCATAGGGGTCACCTTGCCACGGCTCGATCTCGGCAATGGTCTCAAACGCGAAGCCGGACGGATTGAAGTGGTAGAAGGATACATGCGGGTCCTGGCAATGCTGCCCCAGGGTCATCATCATCGGCAGTTCGCGTTTCTTCACGATATCGTAGGTCTCGCCGACATCGCGGATGCTGTTCACCACGATGCCCACGTGCTGGACGCCCATGCGACCCGGCCCATGGCCATAGGCTATATCGTGGCTGGTGTGATTGTTCAGCTTGGAGCGGAAGAACCCCGTACGCCCCTTGCCCGCACCGGCACCGTACCAGCGGAAGCCCATGACTTCGATGAGGAAGTGCTCCAGCTCCGGCGTGTATTCCGGGGTGATCAACACCACATGACCGGCACCGCGTTCGTCTGCCAGGAAGCCGCCATGAGGACGGCCCGGCTGGAAGGAGCGCGGTGTCCACTTCTGCGCATAGAACAGCTCATGCTGATAGCCGACCGGATCGCGGAAGCGAATCAGTTCGCGCACCCCGCGCTTCTCACACAGTTCGGCATCACCACGGGTGAACTCGACCCCGGCAGCACTGAACTTCTTCAGGGCATCCTCGAACGCCATGCGCCCGATCGCCTCCCAGCCTATGT
>JBFKAF010000174.1:0-6911 GCA_041621735.1 Pseudomonas sp. | reverse complement strand
CAAGCTGCTGGCCTTTCTCGCCGTCGGCACCTTCGTCACCTACGGCCTGTACAACGGTTACGCCGACCTGCTCGACCGGGCCGCGGCCACTCCGGCACTCGACCAGTTCTGGGCCGAGGCGGTGAACTGGCCCGCCATGCTGGTGCAAACCGGCATGGCGATGATTGCCATCATCTGTCTGCCGCGCCAGTTCCATGTCACCGTGGTGGAGAACATCGAACCACGGGATCTGCGTATAGCCCGCTGGGTATTTCCCGCCTACCTGGTGCTCGCCGCGCTGTTCGTCGTGCCCATCGCCCTGGCCGGACAGATGCTGCTGCCGGCCGGGGTGATTCCGGACTCCTTCGTGATCAGCCTGCCGCTGGCCGAAGCCCACCCGGCCCTGGCCGTGCTGGCCTTTATCGGTGGCGCCTCGGCGGCCACCGGCATGGTCATCGTCGCCTCGGTGGCGCTATCGACCATGATCTCCAACGACATGCTGCTGCCCTGGCTGCTGCGGCGGCAGAACACCGAGCGGCCGTTCGAAGCGTTCCGCCACTGGATGCTCACGGCGCGACGGGTCAGCATCGTGCTGATCCTGCTGCTGGCCTATGTGTGCTACCGGCTGCTCGGCTCCAATACCAGCCTGGCGACCATCGGGCAGATCTCCTTCGCCGCCATCGGCCAGTTGGCGCCCGCCATGTTCGGCGCCCTGGTGTGGAAACAGGCCAACCGTCGCGGGGTGTTTGCCGGCCTCGGCGTCGGCTCGCTGATCTGGTTCTACACCCTGGTCCTGCCGGTTCTGGCGCGCAGCATGAATTGGCCACTGGCGAGCATCCCCGGCCTGCAAGGCTTGCTGTACGCCCCCATCGGCCTGGACATCGACCCGCTGAATCGCGGCGTGGTGCTGTCGTTGGCCGGTAACTTCCTGCTGTTCGCCTGGGTCTCCTACTTCTCCCGCACGCGGGTCACCGAGCACTGGCAGGCGGGGCGTTTCATCGGCCACGACTTCGGCAGCAAACCCAGTAGCCGCAGCCTGCTGGCGGTGCAGATCGAGGATTTGCTGCTGCTGGCCAGCCGCTTCGTCGGCGCGGAGCGGGCGGAGCAGAGTTTCAACCGCTTCGCCGATCGCCAGGGCAAAGCCTTCAACCCCAACCTGCCGGCCACCAGCGAGTGGATCGCGCACACCGAACGCCTGCTCGCCGGCGTGCTTGGCGCCTCATCGACCCGCGCGGTGGTCAAGGCCGCCATCGAAGGGCGCGAAATGCAGGTCGAGGATGTGGTGCGCATCGTCGGCGAGGCCTCCCAGGTGCTGCAGTTCAACCGCGCCTTGCTGCAGGGCGCCATCGAGAACATCACCCAGGGCATCAGCGTGGTCGATCAATCGCTGCGCCTGGTGGCCTGGAACCCGCGCTATATCGAACTGTTCGACTACCCCGAGGGCCTGGTGTACCTGGGCCGGCCGATTGCCGAGATCATTCGCTTCAACGCCGAACGCGGCCTGCTCGGCGGCGGCGCGGTCGAAGAGCACGTCAACAAGCGCCTGCACTGGATGCGTCAGGGCACCGCGCACAGCTCCGAACGGATCTTCCCCAACGGTCGGGTGATCGAGCTGATCGGCAACCCGATGCCGGGCGGCGGATTCGTCATGAGTTTCACCGACATCACCGAATTCCGCGAGGCCGAGCGCGCCCTCAAAGCCGCCAACGAAGGCCTGGAACAACGGGTTGCCGAGCGCACCCATGAACTGTCGCAACTCAATCAGGCGCTGGGCGAGGCCAAGGCCCACGCCGAGGCGGCCAACCAGTCGAAGACCCGCTTCCTCGCCGCGGTCAGTCACGACCTGATGCAGCCCCTCAACGCCGCACGGCTGTTTTCCGCCGCCCTCTCCCATCAGCACG
This sequence comes from Pseudomonas sp., assembly GCA_041621735.1. GTDB lineage: Bacteria > Pseudomonadota > Gammaproteobacteria > Pseudomonadales > Pseudomonadaceae > Aquipseudomonas. The sequence continues at coordinate 5,031 of JBFKAF010000174.1, read as the reverse complement.
ACGGTCTGCCCCGCGAGACTCAGGAGCTGGTGCGTCATCTGGACAACTCGCTGCACTCGGCGGAAGACCTGATCAGCGACCTGCTGGACATCTCGCGCCTGGAGAACGGCCGCATCACCCCCGCCCGCAGCGCCTTTGCGCTGAACAGCCTGTTCGACACCCTCGGCGCCGAATTCAAGGTGCTGGCCAGCGAACAGGGCGTCGACTTCCGCCTGCGCGGCAGCCAGCTGCGGGTCGACAGCGACATCAAACTGCTGCGCCGGGTGCTGCAGAACTTCCTGACCAACGCCTTCCGCTACGCCAAGGGCCGGGTGCTGCTCGGCGTGCGCCGTGAAGGCGGACTGCTGCGCCTGGAGGTGTGGGATCGCGGGCCGGGCATCCCGGACGATAAACGCAAGGTGATCTTCGAGGAGTTCAAGCGCCTCGACAGCCACCAGACCCGCGCCGAGAAAGGCCTGGGCCTGGGCCTGGCGATTGCCGATGGCCTCTGCCGGGTGCTCGATCACCCACTGCAAGTGCGCTCCTGGCCCGGCCGGGGCAGCGTGTTCAGCGTCAGCGTGCCCCTGGCGCGAACGGCGCTGGTGACGCCACCACGGGTCGACGGCCAGGAGCTCAACGGCCAGCCGCTGACCGGCAGCCAGGTGATCTGCATCGACAACGAAGACAGCATTCTCACCGGCATGCACAGCCTGCTGTCGCGCTGGGGTTGCCAGGTATGGACCGCGCGCAATCGCCTGGAATGCGAGCACCTGCTCAGTGAAGACGTGCGCCCGCAGCTGGCCCTGGTCGACTACCACCTCGACGAAGGCGAAACCGGCACCGAACTGATGGCCTGGCTGCGCAGCGAACTCGGCGAGCCACTGCCCGGCGTGGTGATCAGCGCCGATGGCCGCCCCGAGCTGATCGCCGCCGTGCACGCCGCGGGCCTCGACTACCTGGCCAAACCGGTCAAGCCGGCGGCGCTGCGCGCCCTGCTCAGCCGCCACCTGACGCTGCGCTGAGCAACGTCTTGCGCGACTGCAACGCTCGGGCGCCTCGCAGGCCTGCGACCCGAGTGGTGGCGCAGCTTGCGGGATGACTCAGCGGATAAAACCGGGCCTTACAGCCCGTTGTGAGTAACGCAGCCAGGCGCAGACGGTACAGCAGCCCCTACTCGCCGGCCTCATCGAACAAGGGCACGCCGGCCGCCTGTTCCAGCAGCTCCACCGGCAAACTCTTGCTCGCGCGGGCGCCCAGCAGCTTGAGATTCTCCACCCGACTGACGATATTGCCGCGCCCATCGCAGAGCTTGTTGCGCGCCGCGGCATAGGCCTTGTCGAGCTGCTGCAAGCGCGCGCCGACTTCGTCGAGGTCCTGGATAAAGGCGACGAACTTGTCGTACAGCGCGCCGGCCCGCTCGGCAATCTCGCGGGCGTTCTGGCTTTGCCGCTCCTGTCGCCAGAGGCTGTCGATCACCCGCAGGGTGGCGAGCAAGGTGGTCGGGCTGACGATCACGATGTGCTGATCGAAGGCCTCCTGGAACAAATTCGGATCGGCCTGCAAGGCGGCCGCGAAGGCCGCCTCGATCGGCACGAAGAGCAGGACGAAATCCAGGCTGTGCAGCCCTTCCAGGCGCTGGTAATCCTTCAGCGACAAGCCTTTCAGATGGCTGCGCAGCGACAACACATGCTGCTTTAGCGCCTGCTGACGCTGCCCCTCGTCCTCGCCGGCGACGAACTGCTGATAGGCGCTCAGGCTGACCTTGGCGTCCACCACCACCTGGCGGTCGCCCGGCAAGCGGATCAGCACGTCCGGCTGGAAGCGCTCGCCATCGCTGCTCTTCAGGCTGACCTGGGTCTGATACTCGCGGCCCTTCTCCAGCCCGGCATGCTCCAGCACCCGCTCCAGCACCAGCTCGCCCCAGTTGCCCTGGGTCTTCTGGCCTTGCAGGGCACGGGTCAGGTTGGTCGCCTCATCGCTCAAGCGCTGATTGAGCAACTGCAAGCGTTCCAGCTCCTTGCCCAGGGAAAAACGCTCGCGGGCCTCTTGCTGGTAACTTTCCTCGACGCGCTTCTCGAAGGACTGAATGCGCTCCTTGAGCGGATCGAGCAACTGGCCGAGACGCTGTTGGCTGGTTTCGGCGAAACGCTGCTCACGCTCATCGAAGATCTTCCCGGCCAACTCGGCAAACTGCGCGCGCAGCTCATCGCGCGAACCTTGCAGATCATGTAAACGCTGCTGGTGACTGTCTTGCTGCTCATGCAGTTCGGCGCTCAGGGCGGCGCGCTCGGCACTCAGCCGGCGCAACTCGGCTTCCTGCTGCTCGCGCTGAGCCTGCCAGCCCTGAGCCGCCTCTCGGGAAATTTGCCGCTCGCTTTGCAGCAGCTCGGCTTCACGCCGCAACGCGGCCAGCTCGGCTTGCTGATCGGCCTTGATTTCGCCGATGTCGGCGACCTCCTGGCGACACGCATCGAGCTGGGCGCTCAAGCCTGCCTGGGCCAACTGCGCACTGCTCAGACGCTCCTGCAACAGACTCGACTCGAGAGCCAGAGCGGTTGTCCGCCGCTGCAGCGACCAAAGCAACGCCAATAATGGCACGCCAGCACCGAGCACGCCGAGCAGCAGGGCCGGAAGCATAGGGGATAGTTCGAGTGGCATAACCGGCTCCGCGCAAGAATGCCGGGCAGTATACCCAGCCCCGCGCAGCGTGCGTCAGCTGAGGGTCTAGAGGCGTGCCAACAGCTGTTTGGCTTCTTGTGAGCCTTGGATGACGGCCAATTCCAGCCAGTGGCGAGCCTGTTGCGCCTCATTGATCTGCGGCTGGCTATAGAACCGGCCCAGCTCCAGCTGCGCGCTACGATCACCCGCACGAGCGGCCTGGCGCAGCATATCCACGCCCATACGACGGTCGAGCGAGTTGCCGCAATCGCGGCAAAGCAACTGGCCTAAACGACTCTGCGCCAACACCACACCCTGACGGGCCGGCTGCTTGAGCAAATGCCCGGCGAAGCGCTTCACACTTGACGCCTCGCCGAGACGCGGGCTGTCCAGCAGCCAGATGGCCACGCGCATAGGCAGGCGAGGACGAGCAGAGGGGGATTCAGCCGTTAAACGAGGAAGTACGCGGGGCATAAACAACAGTGGGTAGTCGGAAAAGCGCGCCACTCTACTCTTTTTTTCACAGAGGTAAAGCCTCAGCAATGACCCTTTACGGCGGCCTGGAGCGAGCGCCTGAGACAATCCACAGAAGCTGTGGATAACTCCGTGGATAACATGGGAGCAGGAGCCCCGATCGCCCATGCCATGGGGCCGCAGGTCAAACTGGCGGTTTTTTCACCAGCGCAAAAAACTCATATTTTTCATTGACTTATAAAATCATTAAAGAGAATCAAGGATTTACAGTAATCACAAAATCATCCTTGACAAGGCGCCCCACGAATGTGCACAAGTTTTCTTACCGCGTGTCTGAAATGCCCTACTGCAGCGCACTAGCACAGCAAAACCAACTCCCCGGTTAGCCACTCCGGCAACATAAACCGGCGCTATTTGGCGCAGCCCATGCTGGCCAATGCCCAGCATAGACGGCGCGGACCGATACGGCGCATCCAGCGAGCAAGATCGGCCAGCAATCCGCACCTGGCTCTTGCATGGCTTATCGAGCGCCAAGATGGTGCCGAAACAGCCATCGCGCTGGCAGCCTGCCGCTCACCTCAGGCTGGCAGCGGCAAGCGTCCATCCACCAGAAAATCAGCCCAGCGGAATATGCGTGGCGTGTCGGGTGTTTGCGCGCTCTTGAACGCCACGTAGTCCGCCGTGGTTTCGCACAACCAGGGCAGCAGGTTGCGCGGGCGCTTCTCCGCCAGCGCTTGTGGGGTATACAGCGCGACATTGAGCCCCGCCAGGGGGCAGCGGGCGGAACGGTACTCGAAGGCCTCGACCCTGGCCTCGCGCATCGCCGCGCCCAGGGTTTGAGTCGGCCGATAATGACTGGGATGACGCAACACTTCATGCCAGGCGCCAAATGGCGGCTTGTGCAACTGAATGCCCCGTTCGACCTGATAGCGCGCCTCGAACGAGGCATGTTCGGAGAGGATGCGCGCACTGGGTGGCGGGCTGAGCATGCCGTCCCACAGCACAAAGCGGTAATAGGCGGCTTCTGCCATCGCCGTGTCCAAACGCAGGGCGGCGTAAAACAGGCTGGGTTCATACACGCTGCCAAAGCGCGATCCCCAGCGCAGCGGCGGATAACGAAACGGGGTTTTCAGCAGGTAATGCAGCGGCTCGGCGCTCTCGGGCAAAGGTGGCTTACTGGTTTCCAGCAGCTCTTCCAACAGCGCCTGTTCGGCGAGACTATCCACCAGCTGCAAGGTGGCGACTTGCTCCTGACTCTCGACCAGGCGCACCAGGCGCCCGCGTATGGGCTTGATCTGTTCGACTCCGCGGCACTCTTGCCAGATGTCCATGGCGGTTGTTCCTTATTGTTATTGACCCGCGACAATCCAAGCCATCCCGACACAGTTGAGCCTGCACCGACTCATAAAGCGCAGCGCCGATGCGCCGTAGCTTGTCATCAGCGGTCAGACCTTGCCGCGAATCGCATCGAGATATTCCACCACCCGCACCAGCCCCTGCACCTGGCCCATCAAGACCAGCGGCACGCCGGCCAGATGACGGTTTTCGGTGCGCAAGAAATGCTGCATGTCCTGCAAATTTCCGCCGAACAGGGCGAACAACGCGCGATAGGCCCGTATCAGCAACAGCGCCAGCTCACCGGTTTTGCTTTGCGGACGCAGGCCACTGTCGGCCCACCGGTTAATCGCCGTGCGATGGACACCGACGATGTCGGCCAACTCCTGCTGCGTCAGCCCCAATTGCTCGCGGGTACTGAGCAAGGCTTTGGCCAATACCGCATCGGCATCGACTACCGGTCGAATAAGTGCGCTCATAACCGCCGACCTCTTGATTCATTTACAACAATACTAGTACAAAATGATGTAAATACACAAACACGTTCACACCATGATTGGCAGCCAGAGACACATGAGTTAACGT
>JBFKAF010000173.1:0-6912 GCA_041621735.1 Pseudomonas sp. | reverse complement strand
GTACTGCGCTGGCTGGGTTTGCCCACCGAACAGTTCGACACCATGGCCTATGTCGAGGGCGCCGAACTGTTCGTGCGCTCCGGCGCGGTACTGCGCATCGTCGCTCAGTTGCCGTGGCCCTGGCGCGCGTTCGCGGCGCTGCGCGCCTGCCCCAGGCCGCTGCGCGACTGGCTGTATGACCGCATCGCCTTGAATCGTTACCGTTTGTTCGGTCGTTATCCCAGCTGTGTGCTGCCTTCACCTGATCACGCGCGACGTTTCCTGCATGACGACAACTGAGCACAGCCGGTTGCGGCAGATCGGCTGGCTCGCCCGCATCGCCCTGGCCCTGGTGTTCTTCTGGCACGGCCTGGTGCCGAAGCTGCTCTGGCTGAGCGCCGATGAGATCGCGATGATTCAGGCCCACGGCATCGTCGCGGCCGAGTGGCTGGCCACGCTGGCCGGTTTCGCCGAAATAGCCCTGGCGGTGCTGCTCCTGAGCATCCGCAGGCACTGGCCGTTGCTGTTGGCCGCGTTGCTATTGCTGCTGTTGTTGGTTGATGTGGCGCTGTTTATTCCCCATCTATTGCTACAGGCCTTCAATCCGGTTTCGACCAACTTGGCCGCGTTGGCGTTATGCCTGGTGGCCTGGTTGGCTGAGTCAACTCCGGTTGGCAGGACGAGCCCCGAATAACCTGGGCCTGACGGCCCATCTGCGAGTGCCGCATGCTATCGATTCTGTCTTCCCGCCAGCGTAGTGCCTTACGCATGGCGGCGCGCTTCGTCGCGCCCTACCGCTGGCGGGTGATCGGCGCCTTGCTGGCATTGATGTTCACCGCCGCTATTACCCTGTCGATGGGCCAGGGCATCAAGCTGCTGGTCGACCAGGGCCTGGCGACCCAGTCGCAGCAGGCGTTGAACCATTCGATCCTGCTGTTCTTCGTGTTGGTGCTGGCCTTGGCGCTGGGCACCTTCACCCGTTTTTATCTGGTGTCGTGGATCGGCGAGCGCTTCGTCGCGGATATTCGTAAGCGGGTGTTCAATCACCTGATCGGTCTGCATCCGGGCTTCTACGAAAGCAACCGTAGCTCGGAGATCCAGTCGCGCCTGACCGCCGATACCACCTTGTTGCAGTCGGTGATCGGCTCGTCGCTGTCGATGGCGTTGCGTAACCTGATCATGCTGGTTGGCGGCATCGTGCTGCTGATCGTCACCAACCCGAAACTCAGTGGCATCGTCCTGCTGGCCTTGCCCTTGGTGGTCGCGCCGATCCTGATTTTCGGTCGCCGGGTGCGCCAGTTGTCGCGCTTGAGCCAGGACCGGGTGGCCGATGTCGGCAGCTATGTCGGCGAGGTGCTCGGGCAGATCAAGACAGTCCAGGCCTATAACCACCAGGCCGAGGACAAGCGCCGCTTTGGCGAGTCCGCCGAGGCCGCGTTCGACACCGCGCGCAAGCGTATCGCCCAGCGTGCCTGGCTGATCACCGTGGTGATAGTGCTGGTGCTCGGTGCGGTCGGGGTGATGCTCTGGGTCGGTGGCATGGATGTGATCGCCGGGAATATCTCCGGCGGCGAGCTGGCGGCCTTCGTGTTCTACAGCCTGATCGTCGGCGCCTCCTTCGGCACCCTCAGCGAGGTGATTGGCGAGTTACAGCGCGCCGCCGGCGCCGCCGAGCGGATTGCCGAGCTGCTGCAGGCGCGCAATGAAATCACGCCGCCGAGCGCCCCGCTGGTGTTGGCGCAACCGCCGCAGGGACGGATCGAGCTGCAAGGGGTGCGATTCGCCTATCCGTCTCGACCCGAGAGCTATGCCGTCGACGGTATCAGCCTGCGTGTCGAGCCCGGTGAAACCCTGGCCCTGGTCGGCCCGTCCGGTGCGGGTAAGTCGACCCTGTTCGATTTGCTGCTGCGTTTCTTCGATCCGCAGCACGGGCGCATCCTGATCGACGGCCTGGCGATCGAGCGGCTCGATCCCCTCGAGTTGCGCCGCTGCTTCGCCCTGGTGTCGCAGAACCCGGCGCTGTTCTTCGGCTCGGTCGAGGACAATATTCGCTACGGCAAGCTTGACGCCAGTCACGCCGAGGTCGAAGCGGCGGCGCGGGCCGCCCATGCACATGAGTTCATCATGCGCTTGCCGCAGGGTTATCAGACTCATCTAGGCGATGCCGGTCTGGGTTTGTCCGGCGGGCAGCGGCAGCGCTTGGCGATTGCCCGCGCGTTGCTGGTGGATGCACCGATATTGTTGCTCGATGAGGCCACCAGTGCGCTGGATGCGGAAAGCGAGCACCTGATTCAGCAGGCCTTGCCGCGTCTGATGCAGGGCCGCACCACGCTGGTGATCGCCCATCGCCTGGCCACGGTGAAGAGTGCCGACCGCATTGCGGTGATCGAGCACGGCCAACTGGTTGCGCTTGGCCGGCACGCCGAGCTGGTGGCGACTAATCCTTTGTATGCGCGGCTGGCGGCCTTGCAGTTCAATGAAGACAGTGTCGAGTCGGTTTGACTCGGCACGCCTTGCTGTCAGGTTGTTTAAAGTGCTGTGGTGTCGATGGGTTTGGCGTGCGGCTTGATGGTGGCCGCCGCACCTGCCGAGGCGAGGATGATGGCGCCGATGGCCAGCCACTGGGTCGCGGTTAGTTGCTCGTTGAGGATCAGCAGCGCGGAAAAGGCGGCGATGGCCGGTTCCATGCTCATCAGCGTGCTGAAGGTGCGCACGGGCAGCCGGGTCAGTGCGAACATTTCCAGGCTGTAGGGCAGGGCCGACGACATCACGGCTACGGCAAGTGCCAGCGGCAGTATGTGTAACGAGAACAGGCCGCTGCCGGCGTGCCACAGTCCTATCGGTAATACCAATATGGCGGCAATCAGCGTGCCGAGGACCACGGTGTGTGAGCCATGCTCGGCGCCGGCTTGCTTGCCGAAGACGATGTACAGCGCCCAGCACAGTCCCGCTGCCAATGCCAGGGCCATGCCCAGCGGGTTCAGAGGCGACTCGCTGTCAGGGCTGGGCAGGAGCAGCCAGAGGCCGAATATCGCCAAGGCGACCCAGACGAAATCGAGCAGGCGCCGCGATGACAGCAACGCCAGCGCCAGTGGGCCGGTGAACTCCAGCGCCACGGCGACGCCCAGCGGAATGCTGTTCAGCGATTTGTAGAACAGCAGGTTCATGCTGCCCAGCGAGAGCCCGTAGGCCAGCAGTGAGCGGCACGAGCGCAGGGTCAGGCGAGCGCGCCAAGGGCGCATGAACAGGCAGAGGATCAGCGCCGCCAGGCCGAGACGCAGGGCTGTGGTGCCTTCGGCGCCGACCAGCGGGAACAGGCCTTTGGCCAGGGAGGCACCGCTCTGCAGTGAGGTCATGGCCACCAGCAACAGGGCGATGGGCAATACTACCAACGAGGCGTGAGAGGAGCGGGGCATGAGGGCATCCTGCCGGGAACAGTTTGGCAATAAAAAAACCGGCCACCTGGGCCGGTTTTCGTCGGGCCGCAGAGCTTAGCGATATTCGCAGAGGTAGGCCGTCTCAATAGCGACCTGCAACTGGAATTTGCTGTCGGCCGGAACGGTGAACTGGCTGCCGGCGGCAAAGGTTTGCCAGTCGTCGCTACCCGGCAGTTTGACCGTCAGGGCGCCGCTGATGACGTGCATGACTTCCAATTGGTTAGTGCCGAACTCGTACTCGCCCGCGGCCATGACGCCAACCGAGGCCGGGCCTTCAGGCATACCGAAGGCGATGGATTTGACGTTGCCGTCGAAGTATTCATTGACCTTGAACATCTGTAATTCCTCGCAAGGGGCTGAAAAATTGCCGGGAGCCATTTTTAACGTCGTCTAGCGACGGCCTGTAGGATGGCCGCCATGGATGGCAGGCCATAAAAAAGGTCGCCAGTATGCCCAAGCCTTTTCGGTGCGTCATCCGCTTTACCGCGAGTTAAGTCGTTAGCACCAGCGGCAGCAGCCGAGCGGTATTGCGCGCATCGACCAGCGCGCGATGTTGCTGGCCGCTGAACTGTAAACCGGCCAGTTGCAGGGCCGTGTTAAGGCCGACCGGACGTGCCAATTGGCGTGCTTCGGCGAAGCGCCGCTTGAGATTGAGGTGCGGCAGCCGGCTCAGGCAGCTGACCAGTTGGTGGCGCTGCCAGTCTTGCTCGAACTGGCGCCGATCGTATTCGCCCCAACTCGCCCAGCCAGCCAGGCGCGGCTTGTGTGCCAGCAGCCAACGTTCGAATTGCGGCCAGACGCTGGTAAACGGCGCCGCCCGGTCTACATCGGATTGGCTTATATGCGTGAGTTCGCGGCAGAAATGGGTCAGATGGGGGCGGCGTAGCGGCCGCACAAAGCGCTGGAAGTGATCCACTTCATGACCGTCGGCGCGAATCAGGCTGGCGCCGATCTCGATGATCTCCATTTCCTCCAATGGCCAGCCACCTTCTTCGGTGGTGGCCTCCAGGTCGATTACTAACCAGTGTCCCATAGGCTCTCCATTGCGCGGGCTCAGTATGCCGGGCTTATCGGGCCCGGCAAACCCCATGTTAGGCTGTGCGCCTATGATTACGGAGGTGTGCTATGGCGAAGGTTGCCTTTATCGGGCTGGGCGTGATGGGTTACCCGATGGCCGGGCATTTGGCCCGCGCGGGGCATGAGGTGTGTGTCTTCAACCGTACGGCGGGTAAAGCCAAGCAATGGGTCGCGGAGTTTTCCGGGAGCAGTGCATCGACCCCGCGCGAGGCGGCGCATGGCGCCGAGCTGGTAATGGTCTGCGTGGGCAACGACGATGACCTGCGTAGCGTGGTACTGGGCGCCGATGGCGCGTTGGCCGGGATGGCATCCGGGGCGCTGTTGGTCGATCACACTACCGCCTCGGCGAACGTGGCGCGGGAACTGGCGGGCCACGCGGCCGAGCGTAAGCTGGGCTTTCTCGATGCGCCGGTGTCCGGTGGCCAGGCCGGCGCGCAGAATGGCGTACTGACGGTGATGGTTGGCGGTGAATCGGCGGACTATGCGCGGGCGGAACCGGTAATCCAGGCCTACGCGCGGATGATCAAGCTGATGGGGCCGGCAGGCAGCGGTCAACTGACCAAGATGGTCAATCAGATCTGTATCGGCGGTTTGCTTCAGGGCCTGTCCGAAGCGCTGCATTTTGCCCAGTGCGCCGGGCTCGACGGCGCGGCGGCGATGGAGGTGATCGGCAAGGGGGCGGCTCAGTCCTGGCAGCTGGAAAATCGCCACAAGAGCATGCTGGCCGGCGAGTTCGACTTCGGTTTTGCCGTCGATTGGATGCGCAAGGATTTGTCCATTTTGCTCGACGAGGCGCGCAGCAATGGCGCACAGCTGCCGGTCACTGCGCTGGTCGACCAGTTCTATGCCGAGGTGCAGACCCTGGGAGGAGGCCGCTGGGATACTTCCAGCCTGATCGCCCGCTTGAAGGCGCCGAACAAACCCTGAGCGTTTGGGCGCGTTGGGCCGCCGATGGCAGCCTGGTTCGAGTCGCCAATGCGCTTGGCCAGGCCGTCTTTGCAACTGGATCAGCGTATCGCGACCGCCATAGGCAGAGGCGATCCAGGCCGCCACTGCACGGCCTGGCGTTTCTCCAATACAGTCTGCAAGCATTTCTGCTGAATAGCGTGCGCCGCATTTTCCCTGCCTATACTTCGCTTGCAACCCTCTTGGATTGGTTGTGTTCCACTCATCCAGCGATGCAACAGGCGGGCGCACTTCATGGACGATCAACTGATTCTCCTCGACGATGACTCATCATCGACCGTAGATCAGCCTGTCTGGCGGGTGCTGGCAGTCGATGACGATATCGACTTTCAACGTGCCACTGCCTTTGCCCTGAATGGCTTGAATGTGCTGGGCGGGCGTATCGAATTGCATCAGGCCTTCAGTTACCGCGAGGCCTCGATGCTGCTGGCCAAGCAGCATGACTTCGCGCTGATTCTGCTCGACGTTGTGATGGAAACCGATGATGCCGGTCTGCGCCTGGTCAAGGTCCTGCGTGAGGTCATCGGCAATACCGAGACGCGAGTGGTGGTGTTGACTGGCGAGCCAGGCATGGCGCCGGTGCAGGAGGTCCTGCGCGACTATGACATCAACGATTATTGGACCAAGAGCGAGTTAACCGCCGAGCGTTTGCTCACGGTGCTGACGGTGGGTGTGCGCGGCTATGCCCAGCTGAAAACCGTGGCGCGGGCGCGACGGGGTCTGCAGATGATCGTAGAGTCGAGCAATGCACTATTCAGCTCGAAAGATATCCGCGAACTGTCGGCAAAAATTCTCTCGGAAATTGCCTCGCTGCTGGATCTGCAAGCTGACGGGGTCGTCTGTGTGCGGGCCGAGGACGGTGGTGCCGGCGTGGGCCCTACAGCGCGGATCGTCAGTGCCAGTGACCGCTTTTTTCATGCCATCGACGGCAGTCTCGACGATTTGGATGATTTTGACGTCTCGAGCGCTCTGCAACGCTGCCTGCAGGAGCAGCGAACATTGATGTTGGACAGTTGTACGGTGTTGTTTTTTTCACGCTTTCAAGCCGGGGCCGATTACGCGTGCTATGTCGCGACCGAGCGGCGCTTGAATGACACCGAGCTGGAGCTGCTCAAGGTATTCAGCGCCAGCATCAGTCGAGGTTTGTACAACGTTTCGCGGTTCAGTCGCCTGGAGGAAATGGCCTATCAGGACGATCTGCTGAAAATTCCCAATCGCAATGCCTTGAGTCGCATGCTCGACTTGCACTTGAGAAGCGCGAGCAAGGCGCAGCAGGTGCTGGTGCTGATCGATATCGATGACTTCTCCGGCGCCAACACGGCGTTCGGCACCGGCTATGGTGATTTCATTCTCGGCCTGGTGGCCAAACGATTACGCGAGGTGTTTGAGGCCAATGTGCTGGTAGCCCGGATAAAAGATGATCTGTTCGCGGTTATCGGCCCGGAAGCGCAAG